>CAYPUL010000013.1:0-958 GCA_964413975.1 Candidatus Woesearchaeota archaeon | reverse complement strand
ACCACTAAAAACAAAAAATAACGCAACTAAAAAACCGAGAATGATTCCTATCGTAAAACCACCCCAAGTGGTATTATATTGCTTCCCATAAATTTAGTCTATCTTCTACTTTTTTGCTCTAATAAATTTATAACATTATCTTTACAGCAAGAAGAGATTTTCTGCTTTGGTGAGTAAAATATTGCTTTCTGTAAAAACCCTTATAAAACTTGTTTTTTTGATTATTCATGGAGTTTATCCACATTTTACTTGACTTGTTATATTTAAAACATTATAGTAAAGAAGAATTTGAAGAAATAGCCGAATCTCTATCAAAAACAAAACTACTTAGATATGCAAAAAACTATAATAAAAGAGTCATAAAGATTGTAAGGGAGATGAAATGATAAATAAAGAATTGATTGATTTTATATCAAGAAGGTTAAATATAGCAAGAAGAGATTTAATAGAAAAAGATATCATTCTTACTAAAATTCTTTCTCACTTATCTCAAAATAAGGATTTTTATCAAAATTATGCTTTTAAAGGTGGAACTTGTTTAATAAAATGTTATTTTGGTTATTTCAGGTTTTCAGAGGACTTAGATTTTACTTATTTGAACCAAAGGGAATTTAACGAAAAATCAAAGAAGAAAATTAGAAAAACAATGTCCACTAAAATTAATAGATTGGGTATATTAATAGAAGAAATATCTAAAAAACTAGAATTAGATTTTAAAATAGAAAAAGATAATAAAAAATATCTTCAATTTGGTGGCGGTAATGCATTTATGACCTTTAAAATTTGGTATTACTCTCAAGAATTAGGAAAAGAATCATTTGTTAAGATTCAAGTAAATAATATTGAAAAATTAGATTACCCAATAAAAGAATTAAGTGCCAAATTTATTTTGCCAAGAAATCTTGAAAAAGACTTTTCTTTTATAGCTTCTGAAGATGCGAATATTCTTCTTAAACCA
>CAYPUL010000012.1:11247-14718 GCA_964413975.1 Candidatus Woesearchaeota archaeon | reverse complement strand
CTTGGAATAAATTTATTCAAATGCTCGAATACAAAGCTGAAAATTCAGGAGTTCAAATTATCAAAGTGAATCCAAAGGACACAACAAAAACTTGTTCAAATTGTGGTCATGTTCAGAAAATGCCTTTGTGGGCAAGAACTTACAAATGCGAAAACTGTTTATTTGAGTTGTGTAGAGATGAAAACTCTGCAATAAATATAAAGAAAAAAGGTTTAGGCAAGGAACTCGCCTATGTGGAGATAGTGTCAGACTCTTCTTCTGGAGAGCAGTTGTCTATGAAGCAAGAAGCCATAACCTCAATATGAAGAACATTTAGGTTATGGTAGTTCACATAAAAGAGATGCATTCTTCTTCTATGCCAGATACTTCTCTCTTAGGTCTTACCCAAATCTTCTGGGGAGATGGAAAAGGAAAAACAACCGCAGCATTAGGAACAGCACTCAGAGCCTGCGGTAACGGTTACTCTGTTCATCTAATCCAGTTTATGAAAAACGGCACTGGCGATCCGGAGATAGATTATCCAGGTGAACTTCGCGCGCTTGAAAAATTAAAAGACTTTTCATACAAGCGTTTCGGTGCAGGCTCGTGGATAATCGGTAAACCGAAACCACATCACATCGAAAAACTAAACGAAGCCTTTGAATATCTAAAATCATCAATGACTAAAGACTACGATATTATCATAGCAGATGAAATACTCTACGCAGTTCAACTCAATCTTCTAGAAGAATCAAGACTAATCGAACTCATCAATTCAAAACCAAAAAACAAAGAACTAATCCTAACAGGCTCGCATATTCCTATTCCTACCATCTTTGCCCTAGCTGATCTTGTTACAGAAATAAAAAAGATAAAGCATCCTTATGATAGAGGCATTATGGCGAGAAAAGGTATAGAGTACTAGTTCTCTCAAGCAATAAACTCCATCTCTTTCTCACGTTTCATACCATCAACCCCAACAATCCTTTTCACAATACCTTTTCGCTGTGCAAGTTCTCGAACAAGTTTAGGATCACTAACATCCTTAGGCAGAACAATCTCTTGTATCATGAGTGTATGACGTATTTTTATTTCATCAAATTCAGGAAAATCAAAGAACAAATCGCGAATAATCTCCTTATCCTTTGTCCGAAGCGAGCAAAAATCAGCTTTAGGAACCCCTTCCCCAGAGTTCGCAGGCTTCCCACTTTTCGGAGCCCTTGCCTTGATCTTTAACTCGCAAATCGAAGTTGAAAATGATAAAGCATAAAACGCGCGAGGAAACCGTTTCATTAACTCAATAATCTTTCGAGCATCAATACTACTATCAACTAAAAACTGTTTAATCCCTAAA
Source organism: Candidatus Woesearchaeota archaeon (assembly GCA_964413975.1). Taxonomy (GTDB): domain Archaea; phylum Nanobdellota; class Nanobdellia; order Pacearchaeales; family GW2011-AR1; genus UBA73. The sequence continues at coordinate 13,385 of CAYPUL010000012.1, read as the reverse complement.
TATTGTTTTATCCCAGAGAGCGGGAATTGAATCTCTTTCTGTATATCACCAGTTGCAATTATTGCGCCTTTCACATCAATATTCCCGGAAATACTCTCAAGACAACGTTGAACAAGAAAGTTCGTAAACTCAGCACTAGTCTTAATATTCAAATAATCTTTATGTCTTTTTCCCTCTAGTAAATACCGATTCTCAAACACACCCTTACTAAACCTCACAAACTCACTATGAACATAATCATCACTCTTTCCCAAAAAAATCTTCAGGATAACATTCTCCATCTCAGTCTCTAGCTAAAATAACTTATAAACATTTCCAATAAAACAAAAATCAAATTATCTCAACATTTATATATGCTTTAACCTTCCCTAAAAAATGGTATTTACCGAGAAGGATGTTAAACGCTGGTCATTAATCTTGATAATAGCAACACTAGCTCTCCTAGTCTTCCTCATCATCCGACCAATTATCATTTCTATTATCGCAGGGCTTCTCTTAGCTTACATCTTTCTTCCAGTCTATCGTAGACTTGTCCGTTACATAAAATCTCCCAACACATCAGCAGCACTCGTCAGTATAATTGTCGTTATTCTCATTATCCTCCCGCTATGGTTCCTAATACCAGTTATTATCCAACAAGTCTTTGATTTCTTTCAATTCTCTCAGAATCTCAACGTACGAAGCATTATAGAAGGCCTCTTCCCTAGGGCATCAGAACAAGCAATCTCACAAATAGACATCATGTTCTCAGGCGCAACAAGTAAAATCAGTTCCGCAATTCTTAACCAACTTGTCGAGTTCCTTATTGATTTTCCAATCATCTCACTCCATCTCCTCATTGTAGCATTTGTATTCTTCTTCGCAATGAGAGACGAAGAAAAGCTAAGCGAATTCGCGTCAGCCCTCTCACCTCTAAACAAAACCCAAGAGAAATCATTGGTTAAACAATTCAAAGATATTACAAACTCTATTATCTACGGCCAAGTAATTATCGGTATCATTCAAGGTATCCTAGCAGGTCTCGGATTCTTAGTCTTTGGAGTACCAAACGCGCTCCTCTTTACTATCCTAGCTGTTGTGATGGCAATCATCCCAGTTATAGGCCCTGTAATCATATACCTCCCTGTTGCTCTCTACATACTCTATGCTCAAGGCATTCCATCTACACTAGTCTTCCTTGCATACAACATCCTAATTGTCTCAACGATAGACAACATCCTTCGAGTTCATCTAGTATCCAGAAAAACAGATCATCTATCCCCCGTTACAATAGTCATTGGTATGGTTGGCGGCTTCTTCATCTTCGGAATCCTAGGCCTAATCCTTGGCCCACTTATCCTATCGTATTTCATTATTTTCCTAAAAGCTTACAAAGACAAAACTCTATCAAGTTTATTCTCTTCCGATTAAAAACCGATTCAAATAACCACAGTTTACACAGATAACACTCTTATAATCTCTACTAACTCTCGTCTTTCCCATTAGTCGCGAGAAACATCTCTTACAAAAAAACCTTCGATATTTTCGTAATGGTAAGCGATACTTCATTGCTAATCGCTTTATCTTCCTTGCATCCTCTGCACGAAAGTCCTCTCTTCGAAAGAACTCCTCAATCTTCTTCAACATCTCTCCTCTAGATATCTTCTTTTTCATTATCGTAAATAAGGTAACCCAGAAATATATAAATCTTCATATATTATAGCAACTGACTTAAATATTCTACAATTTTGTCAGTTGCTATATTCGAGAGAGCTAAATAGCAAGGTTAAATTATTTAGGTCTCTCGCTATAACTACAACATGAAACGCAAATTCCTAAGGCTTCACAAAAAACTACTCAAAAAATATGGAAAGCAACACTGGTGGCCAGTTACCTCCGATAACCAAGAGTTCGAGATCTGTATCGGAGCAATCCTAACTCAAAACACAAACTGGATTAACGTAGAAAAAGCCCTGCACAATCTAAATAAAAACAACCTTCTAAATCCTAACAATCTCATAAAGAAACCTAACAAAGAACTTGCCTCACTAATCCGTTCTTCAGGTTACTATAATCAAAAAACTAAATATCTTAAAACATTCACAGCATTCTACCTAACAGAATTTGGCAATCTAAAAAATCTCTCAATAAACAAATCA
>CAYPUL010000012.1:0-11237 GCA_964413975.1 Candidatus Woesearchaeota archaeon | reverse complement strand
ATCAAGGCAGAAACTCTTAGCGCTCAACGGTATCGGAAAAGAAACCGCAGATTCTATCCTACTGTATGCCCTTAACAAACCGATCTTTGTTATCGATACCTACACCAAACGTCTCCTCAAAAAAGAATTCAACATCTCATACAAAGACTACGATTCCTACCAAGAATTATTTCATAACAATCTTCCCAGAAACACCAACCTATTCAAAGAATTCCACGCACTCATAGTAGCACACAACAAAGAACTCTCTAAAGACACGGAATACCTAAAGCATGTAACACAACAACACTAACCTGCCCACTAAATCCTGCAAATAGTGGAATAAGTAGGTTATCATCAAGTCTATCAACAGCGCTCTCAACAATAGTTGCCGTGAGCGACATCACAAGAACAATCCAGAAATTAGTAATAATAATAGCCCCAATGAAAAAGTTAACAATAAACTCTCCAACAATACCCTCAAGGGAGCGTTCCTTCGTTACATAAACATGCCCAAATCTTTTTCCAATAAGAGCTGCAGCCATATCACCAAACGTTGTCATAAGAATAGCAGCAAGTGCTATCGGAAAATCAAACACAGCAAGAGAGATAATTGTCCCAATCAAAAAGAACACCTGCCCTCCAAATCTATTCTCCTCCCTTCTTCTCCACAATCGCCACACAAACGGTATCTTACGACGCAACTCAACGCGCACATAATCAATCTCGAGAAGAAGTAAGAGCAGCGCAGTCAACAAAAACAACGCAATCTTCTTACCCCAAAAATCTGAGGCAAGTACAAATACAATCACAAAACCCGCAGACAACAAGTGAATACCTTTTCGCCTCACCTCTTTTCTAAAGTCCCAACTCATCGCTACAATAATAATTAACGCTTTAATAACCTTTGTACAATTAACAGTAATTTTGTTCAGCTGCGTAGAATTAATAACTTATGAAGAAATTATTTCCTCGCATTTATCTATAAAATCATATGCATCTTTTATTATTTTGGTTGCTATGGCTCTTGTTGTTTGTTTCGTTACACTATATTGAGCAATTTCTCTTTTATGTCTCGCATCTGAAAGCTTTTCAATTTCTTCTATATGAAACATTGCGTTTTTCAAGTGCAAAAAGGACTCTTCATCAAGCAATCTCCTTTTTACAAAAACTTCTTCTAATACTAGCAATGTAGCTGTATGAACTTTGCTCCTAAATCCAGTCTTTGCCAATAAAGCCAAAGCGGCACTGTACATTGCATAATATCCGCAAATAACAACCCACTCATATGTTGAATAAGTTTCTGGAACTTCTAACTGTTTTCTTATGTCTTCTTTATCTTGTATATCTGCTAATAAGTTCATTGTTATAAGATTTGTTCTTGCTTTTTCTAAATACTCATTGGCAAGACTAACTACCGTTTTATCTCTTACTAAACTCCCATTTCTCAAATAAAAATCTATTTTTCCTTTCATCATAGATAAGCATTATGGTAAAATAATTCATATCCATTAAAGATTGTACCATACTTAACTAAATGATCCCAGAAGACTTCATTTTCTTTTTTAATTTTGCTAAACTCCGTTCTTGGTATAACAACAGCCCGAATATCTAGCCCGTATTTTCTTTTAATTGTGGCTATAAAAGTTTCAACTCTCTCTTTATTAGAAGTCACACATAGGACATCAATATCACTTTTATCAGTTTGGGTACTCTTAGCATAACTTCCGAATATGGCTAAAAAATCTATTTTCTCCTCAGGCGAATTGGAGAATGCAAAGGATATATTTTTATGTTTTTCACAGAATTTAATTGTTCGTTCATTAGCATACATAAAAAATGCAATCTTTGCTTCTCGTTTTTTAAAATCTAGGTCATAAACTAATGTTTTCCCAAATCTTCTAGCATTAACTATCCTCTTATCAACTAAACTTTTTATTGTTCTATAAACAGGTTCGTAAGAATATCCAGAACGTTCTAATAAAGTTTTTAAAGTAATTTCTTTTCCCTCGGGAAAAAAGCTTTTTAAGACACCAAGCTCTGTTTCACCCAATATTCCTTTCTTTTCATTATTGGCAACTAGTCTTTTTCTTTTCATCTTAATATCTATTGTTTTAACAATAATATTATTGGCTAAACAATATTTAAGCTTTTCTACTCAATAATCTCCATCCCACATAAGATAACTCTATAAAAGTATATGTGTAACACAGAGGCCAACAAAGAAAACTTTAAAAATCACAAAATCTCTCTCAAACCGAACACGGCCATAGTAACGGGGAAATACCTTGTTCCATTCCGAACCAAGAAGTCAAGCTCGTTACGCCTGATGTGGTAGTCTCCGACAAGAGGCGAAGCACAGGTGCTGTGTTCGTTATTCTATTACTTTATTCATATCGCAATGCATCTACCGGTTTTATCTTCGTTGCACGATAAGCAGGCCAAACACCAGAGAGCGCACCAATAAAAAATGAAAAGAAAAGACAGCCAAGAATCAAAACAAGAGGCATCGCTGCTTGAAGAAGTTTTGTATTAAGCTGCGTAACAGCATAATATTCTATGGATTTACTAATAGCAATGCCAAGAATAACACCAATGCTTCCACCAACAAGCCCCAACAAACCTGATTCAATAAGAAATATCACAACAATATCCTGATTCTTAGCCCCAATTGCTTTCATAACACCAATCTCTTTTGTCCTTTCCAAGACAGAAGTATACATCGTATTCGCAATACCAATACCACCAACAAAGAGAGAGATTGCTGCTATCCCAATAAGAAAAGCTGTAACAATATTAAGTATTGTCCCAAAACTCTCAAGTACCTCTTCAGGTGTTAAAATAGAAAAGTCAATTGACCTCCTTGAAACCCCTCTAGACTCTCGTAATTCTTTCTCGATGCGCTGCGCCACTGTTTTAATATCCTCTGTTGGTTTAATCTGCGCTATGACAATATCAATTCTATCTCGAATACCAAAGAGCTGTCGAAATGCCTCCTCAGGCATATAGATAAGACGATCATCAGGCGGATTCCCTATCGGTTCAAGAATGCCCTTAACATCAAAAGGAGCCCCATTAATCAGAAGTGTATCTCCAACCCTTACTTGCTTTTTAATAAAATTCTCATTCTTATATTGAGATCCAATCATAATATCTTGACTATCTCCTTTTTTAAGGACGCGACCTTCTTCCGCTTCATACGATCCTGTTTCTATAAACAAGTCAGAACTCTCAAGATCAATCCCAACCACATTAATAAAACGGGTCTCATCCCCATGCTCTAACGTTGCTGCAGCCGCAGCCCAGTACGAAACCTCTCTAATACCATTAGTCTTTTTCACTACCTCAACATCCTTTTTTGTGAGCATCGCTGCCCCGCCAGTTCCAGGCCCAGCAATCTGACCTCGCGGTTGAATGAATATCTTATCACTACCAAGTAATCTGAATTGTTCCTCAACAGCTCTCTCAAGCCCTAATGAAACACTAATAAGAACAAAGATTGTAGTAACAGCAATTAAGATACCAAGGAGTGTAAGAAAAGAGCGAATACTCCTCTTTCTAAGATTTCGATATGAAAGTGTAAAAAAATCAGCAATCATTTTCGCAATGCCTCTCCAGGATGTAAAGAAGAAGCTTCCCGTGCAGGAAATATCCCTGAAAGAATTCCAATAAAGAGAGAAAAGAAAACTGCTCCGATAAGAAGCGGGAGAGAAAGTGTTACCTTAAAGATAACATTACCGAGCGCAGCATTCGCAGCGTTTGCAACACCAAACGCAAGTCCAAGTCCAATAAGAGCCCCAATAATACCCCCAACAAGCCCCAACAAACCTGATTCAATAAGAAATATCACAACAATATCCTGATTCTTAGCCCCAATTGCTTTCATAACACCAATCTCTTTTGTCCTTTCCAAGACAGAAGTATACATCGTATTCGCAATACCAATACCACCAACAAAGAGAGAGATTGCTGCTATCCCAGAAACAACAACATTGATAATAGAAAGAATTGTATTAACGGATTCAAGTGATTGGATCGGCGTCTCAACAGCAAAATCCTCTTTTCCTTCATCAAGCCCGCGATCTTTTCTAAGTTTTCTTTCTATATCTCGAGCGATCTGTTCAATACGTTGCTCATCCTCTACACGAACAACAATAAGATCTATCTCATCACCAATAGAAAGAGTTTCTTTCATATCTTCCTCAGGCATAAATATAGCACCATTAAGCTGAAAAGTACTTGTTCTCTTAAGTACACCAACAACCTCAAACCCTCTTTTATGAACAGAGAGCGTATTTCCTACCCTAATGCGTTTATTATAAGGATCATTTTTAATAAAGTCATCACCAATCATAATCTTGCCTCTGTCTTCATTGGTAAGGAGACGTCCTTCTGCTGCCTCAAGACTAAAAGCTTCATAGAGCGACCGCAGTCCTTCTTCATCCTCAGGAATACTCCCAATAAATTCAAAATTTGTTATCTTATTGAACTCTACTTTTGCAACTCGGATAATACGTTTTGTTGCAAAATCCACACCAGCAACACCTTCAATAAGAGAAAGATCATGTTCGCTAAGTTTCTTCACCGCAGTACTCCCCGGAGGCCCAAATCCTGTTTCTGCACTACTAACAACAAGTCTATCAGTCGAAAGTGCCGCAAATTGTCCTGTAATTGCCTCCCGTAAACCCTGACCTAGCGAAATAAGAGAAACAACCGCAGCAATACCAATGAAAATACCTAGCATAGTAAGCCACGAACGAATACCACGCTTTTTCAGATTTTTAAGCGCAAGAATCATATAATCAGCACGCATGAGATTACTTCCTCTCACTATTCATGCTTCGTTTGAGTCTGCGACGTTTTCTTATCATCCTAACAAATATCCAGAGAAGAACGAGCATAATAACAATCCCAATATAAACGAAGGTATTATCTCTCTTGATTATTCCAAGTTCAACAGCTTCTTCTTTTGAGTATACTCTAAAAGGAAGCGTTAAGGTTTTTATAATTCTTTTATTATCAAAATCAGTATACTCAACAAGTGCATTGAACGAAGCATCTCTTGTCTTGAAAACAACATCAAAGGTTGCTGTCTCAAAATCATCAGAATCCACACTGCCAATGTATACTTCATCATCTGAAAGAAGAGTAAAACCATCAGCAAGCGCTCTAACACTAACAAATCGCGCATCCGAAAATCCTTTGTTGATCACCTTAAGGTTAATACTTCCTTGTTGATCCTCAACAGGGTTCTCAGTTGTGACACTAAAGGCAAGATCAGGATGAGCCCTCACTTTTATCCCAATAGAACCCTGGCGTGATTTTTCCTTTCCTTCTATTTCATAACTAAGGGTATAAGGTATCTCATAATCCCCAGGTTTTATATCTGTTTCTGCCTTTAAACCGAAAACAAATGTTTCTTCATCATCTTCTCTGATTTCATCAACAGATTGCTCAGACGAACCAATAGGAGTAAGAGGGATAGTGTTAAACTGCAATATAAGTGAGACATCAATAACATCTTTATTTAGGGTGTTCTCTATCTCAAGCCGAATCTTCCCTTCCTGCCCCGGAAGCAGGGTGTCTGCAGTTACTGAATTAATCGTAAGCGCAGAGGCCAATCTAATCATACTCATAAAAATGCACACAACAGTTACAATCGCTTTCATGTTCATTAACTCGCTTACAATTCCTTGCTTAAAAACCTTGTCATTCTGTTGTAATTCACTAGTTAATACTATAATCAGGGGAGTCTTTGCTCTTTCCAACTGTTATTAATCCTTCTTGTAACTTTCTCAATCCTTCCATCCTTAAGCCAATAGATTGTTTTAGCATGGTCCTGTGCAAGGCGAGGATCATGCGTTACCATAATTACTGTTTTCCCATTTTTATTAAACCTCTCAAGAAACGCGAGAACAAGTTCCCCAGTTTTTGTATCAAGATTCCCAGTAGGCTCATCTGCTAGTATAACCTCCGGATCATTAGCAAGTGCGCGAGCTATTGCAACACGCTGTTGCTGTCCTCCTGAAAGCTGATTTGGGTAGTGATCCATTCTATCACTTAAGTCAACAAGAGCAAGTAGCTCTTCAGCACGCGATTCTCGCTCTTCTTTCGGAATATCTTGAAACAACATAGGAAGCATCACGTTCTCTTTTGCTGTAAGGTTAGGAATAAGGTTAAAACTCTGAAAGATAAAACCAATCTTTTTACCACGAATCTGTGCAAGCTGCGACTCATCAAGGTGCTCTATGTTCTTGCCATCTAAATATATATCTCCATGTGTTGCAAGATCAAGCGATCCAACAAGATTCATGGCAGTAGACTTTCCACTCCCAGAAGGTCCCATAATAGCAACAAAGTCGCCCTTTTCTATATGTATAGATATCCCATCAATAGCCCTAACTAAAGACTCTCCCATCTCATAGTACTTAGCAACATCCTTCAACTCAATCAATGTCGTCATCAAATTATCATCATACATAGGATTAAAAACCTTACCCTGACCAATCCATTCATCAAAGCGAGCGCAAAGCTTAAATAATAAACATTTCTTGCAAGAGTTATGTATCTAGAAACTTTAATAAAAGAACAAACAGAGGTTGTGCGGAGACTCTCAGTTGCTCTTAATAAAAGCGGAAGCCAACAAGATTATCATCTTGTTGAAGATGCAGGAAGAACTTTACAATTCTATTCAGAAATCGGTGAAGAGTTTGGAAGAGGAACTCCCATCAATAGACTATACAGCGCCTTAAGGGATAGACTTGCAAACATGCATATACAACTCAAAGATACCGACAAAACTAGGCATGAAACCCCTAAAGACTCTCTAACTCGCGATCTAACATACAATATAAGCTGTATTGAGTTGGGAATAAATACTCTTGTCCAGGGCGTACGCGGCGAAGTATTAAAAGCTGTTGAGCCATTATTCCCAGAATCCTACAAGAACCTTAGTGTTAATAAATACCTAGCAAAAAAAATTGCCGAGGCATTAAAAACTAGACCAGCTCTTTAGCAATAACAGGCGCAACATCAATCTTTGCGTATCTATTAGGGATTGTGTTTGTAACAATTATCTCTCCATACTTTCGTATCATCTTGTCAGATTTATTCACAAAGATACCATGAATACCAATACATATAATCTTCTGCGCGCCGTAAAACTTTGCTATCTTTATCGTCTCTAAGATAGTACGACCTGTGCTTATAATATCATCAATAATAATAACATTCTTCCCCAGAGGCTTTCCTTTTATCCTCACCTCTTCCGAGGATAGTCTTATCTTTTTAAGTATAATCGCCTTTCTACCTAAAAGAGCCGCCACACCACTCGCCCAATGGAAGCTCTCCTTATCTGGACCAACAATACTAAACGAATCTTTATAGTGGGATCGTATATGAGCCGCAATAAGCTCACTAGTTGTTATTTCCCGAGCATTTTTTGCTATCTCTCGTAGTGAAGAGATTCTATGAAGATGCGGATCAATCGCCACAATCTTATCAAAATGAATTGCGAGCATCTTCACAATAGCATAAGCCGATGTTGCATCATAATCCTCAAAATGCGTATCTTGTCTCATATAGGGAAGATAAGTAGCCACCAAGATAACCTTTTTCGCACCATACTCGAGAGCAGCATCTGCCGCTAAAATACACTCAATCAATTTTTTATTAGGTTCTTTCGCGAAAGAAATCAGTATAACGAGTTCTTTATCCTTAGGGCTTGTTACAAATCTTACATATGATTCATTATCTGGAAACGTCTTTGCGATAATTGTTGTATAATCAACATTGAGCAACCTAGCAACCCTTTTTCCTAACAACTTCAATTCAGAGAATGAAGCAACAAGTTTTTTCATGATAATCTCTTTCTTAGAAGCCAGATGCCATTTAAATTCTTTTCTTGCCTTTTAAGACTCTCTCTAGAGAAGAGAATACTCTCTTAGGATTGTTTGCATTTGCAATAGAGGAGCCAACATTAAAAAGAGAGGCACCAACACGCGCAAGACGTCTAATATTCTTCTGAGAAACACCACCATCAACCTGAATAATAACTAAAGGATCTATTCTCCTGAGTTCCAGTATCTTTTTGTACGTTGATCGAATAAGATGCTGATGTTCTCTACCAGGATGAACACCCATAATCAATACACCCTCAACACTACTAAGGAAAGGCGTTATCTTTTTAATAGAAGTCTCAGGATTAACAGCAATAACAGCCACCATGCGAAGACTATTTATCTCTTCTATAAATTTAGGTATCTTACTCTCCATTAAAGATTCAAAATGGAAGATAACCTTCTTAAGGCCTTTCTGTTTAAGTTTCTTAATATACCTCCAAGGATATCGCACCATAAGATGAGCTTCAAAATCATTCGGCAGATGCGTAAGGTCAGGGATTGAAGAGAAAGGTAGAGAGTGTGTTCTTACAAAACCCCCATCCATAATGTCTATATGAATGTGCTTAGCAAAAGAAAGCTTAGTCAGACGTTTTTGAAACTCAGATCTTGTGATGGCAAAGACAGTTGGAATTATAGTATTCATGTTGTCGTAGATTTAAGAAACGAATTAATCTTTTTTATACGACGAATATGCCGCGGCTTATAGGAGAATGGCGTATAAAGCCATGTTTTTATAATTAATCTTACTTTTGAAAAAGGAAAATGTCGAGAAGGAAGACAGAGAATATTTGCATTATTATGCTGGCGAGAAAGTCTTGCAGAATACATATCATATGCAGCAACTGCCCGTATGTTTCTAACCTTATTTGCTGCAATAACCATGCCAGTGCCAGTACCACAAATTAAGATTCCTAGAGCATTCTTGTTTTTTGATACAACAAGAGAAAGTTTAAACGCGTAATCAGGATAATCATCATGCTTATCATAATTAAAAGGTCCAAGATCCCTATATGCAATCTTCTCATCATCAAAATAACATTTTATCTTTTCTTTAAGAGAAAAACCAGCATGATCACTCGCAATAAGTATGACCGCTCTTTTCATTCTCTTAAAGAGAATAAGTTCTTTATAATAATTGTGTTCTATAGCAACTGACTTAAATATTCTACCATTTTGTCAGTTGCTATATTCGAGAGAGCTAAATAGCAAGGTTAAATTATTTAGGTCTCTCGCTATAGAAGAAAACTATTTAAGGGGCTTTTACAGAGTAAGGATAAATTAGAAAGGTGAATTATGTTAGAGATGTTGATAAGACCAAAGACTGCTGAACGGCATCCCTGGGAACTATTTTTTGTCGGTTTATTATATGCTTCACTCTCATTATTACTAGTTAACTGGGTATTTGCAAAAGACGCAGTGTTGGCGAAACGAGCAGGTATCTTAGTAGTATTATTTACTGTATTATTCTCAATACCGTATATTTATTATACCATGCGTTACGAAGAAGAAAAAATAAAACGAGGAAAGAGAAGCCTTGAGTTATTAAAAGATCATCGCCGTTCGATTTACGCATTCTTATGGTTGTTCTTAGGATTCACAATCGCATTTGCATTCTGGTACACAATTCTCCCAACAACACTCGGTTTTCGCGAGCAGATTGAAACTTACTGCATGATCAACAGACCTGCAAACTTTAACGAGTGCGTTGCACAGTATGGGATAAAAGATGTTTCTATCACCACACCTTTCCTCACCAATAAAGAGCGCTTATTCCTTATCTTCACCAATAACATGTACGTGTTATTATTCACGCTCGTCTTCTCGCTCATATTTGGAGCAGGCGTTATCTTTATCCTCGCATGGAATGCAAGCGTTATTGGTGCAGCGATTGGCATCTTTGCAAACTCAAAATTAAGTGCACTCCCAGCAGGCCTTCTTAGATTTCTGGTTCACGGCATACCTGAAATAGCCTCATACTTTATCGTCGCATTAGCCGGAGGTCTAGTCTCAGTCGCAGTTATAAAACACGAACTAGGAAAAGAAAAATTCTGGGAAGTCCTGCAAGATTCTCTAAATCTTATTATCATCGCTATCTTCGTTCTGTTGGCTGCTGCTTTGATTGAGGTTTTTGTAACGCCAATACTTTTTTAGTTGTTGTGATATAAAAATTATCGGAAAAGATCGATTTTAAAGTAAGCCTATAAAAAATCAAAAAAGCATATTGTTATGGATATCAAACCTATACAACATATTGAATACTCTCTCATAATATTTAAATATCATCAATGTTGGGCTTATAACATAAAGAGTAAAAAAGGGAAACAAATGAAAGCAGTTATATTGGCTGGCGGTTTAGGAACAAAACTGAGAAAAGTTGTTTACGATAGACCGAAATCAATGGCTCTTATTGCAGGAATGCCATTTCTAGAGCATTTAATGCGACTTCTTATGGAACAAGGCGTCACAGAAATTATTCTTTGTATTTCTTATATGGCTAATCAAATTAAGTCGTATTTTGGCAACGGATCAAGATGGGGATTAGATATAACTTACTCTGAGGAAGAGATACCACTAGGAACAGCTGGAGCGATAAAGAAAGCAGAGAGATATATAGACAATACATTTATAGTTCTCAATGGCGACTCATATTCAAATTTAGATCTTAAACAATTTATTGACTTTCATAAATCAAAAAGAAGTAATTTCACCTTGGCACTGACTAAAGTCACAGAATCTTCACATTACGGCGGTGTTTCCCTTAATGATGGTAAAATTATTGATTTTGCAGAGAAGAAAGATACTAAGGAGGGACTTGTCAGTACAGGATTTTATATTTTTGAGCCAAAAATTTTTGACTATATAGAATCAGATAAGAATCTTTCATTGGAAGGAGATATTTTTCCTGTTCTATCCAGGGAAGGTTTATTATGGGGATATACTTACGATGGCTATTTTATAGATATAGGAAGACCTGAGACTTATGCTAAGTTTAAAGAAGATGTATTAAATAGCCTTGTGCTAACCACAGAGAACATCGTTCGAGATGCTATTACTAAAATAAATAAGAGTAGCATTAATATTGTTCTAATAACTGATAAAGAGAAGAAATTACAGGGGGTTATTACCGACCGAATTCTCAAGCGTTTTATGTTAAAAGGAGGTAATTTAGATGATTCTCTAACTAAAGCAATGGTTATAGATCCTATAACTGCTAAAAAGGCAGATACTAGAGAAAAGATAGCAGAGCTTTTAATGTCAGGAATAAATCAATTGCCGATAGTTGACGAGAATGGAAAAGTTATAGACGTTGAATTTCGTAGCGAATTAATCAAACCGGAAAATTATCCAATTGTAAAA
>CAYPUL010000011.1:0-14857 GCA_964413975.1 Candidatus Woesearchaeota archaeon | reverse complement strand
GCGAGAGAAACCTTCCTGAAAAGAACTGCTCTCAGCCGATTATTATCTGGAGAGACGCTGTTGAACAGCGAGTCTATCAAGATGAGAGCTGTGTTGTTATTGAAGGCGATATGCGCGCTGTTGATCGTTTTCTTTATGCTATTCTGAATGTCAATTAAACTTGAATAGCGAAATCTTTTAAAACTTAGTAACTTCAATTCTCAGATGCCAAAAAAAAGAGAACAAGCGAAAAGAGATGAGGAGATTCTTGGACAAGAGATAACACAAGAAACACACTATCCTCAAAGAAAAAGCAGAGAGCTTTGGTGGATTCTTGGGTTTATGGTGATAATAATTCTTGTCTTCTTCGTTAGTTACACTATTATTCAAGAAATGAACAATTTTGAGTATCAAGGAATGTCATTCACCAAGGAGATGTTTGGAGAAATCCCGGTCTATCATCATTACTATTACTACAATACACCTGAGGGAGAGCTTGTCCGCTATAATCTTTACCTGAGGAATGATCCTAGGAAAAACAGTGCTCCTATTACTGGAGACATCATTATGAGCATCGGCACGACAACCTACCTGAGCGTTGATGGAAATGCTCTCCAACACTGCGAATACAGTTCGGTAGCTATTGCAAATCTTGCTTCCTTCCTTACCTCAAATCTTATTCGTGTGAAAAGCGCTGCTCCTGATAAGACTCTAGCTGAAGAAGCTAAGACTACTTATGCAACTTGTGATACTCACCCTGAAGATATAGTTATTATCTTAACTACTGGCAACGAGACGAAAATTAGTGAAGAGAACAATCGGTGCTATGTCATAACTGCTGCAAACTGTGAGATCCTGCAAGCTGTTGAGAAATTCCAGGTTCAATCGATTATTGACGCACGCAAACGTAAAGGGGCTTTTCCTATCACTCCTTCTGTGGCTGAATAGATTTCATAAGACTCTTTATATCAGTGTACACTGGTATATTTTCAATCTTGAATAGCCAGACTTGTATGAACCAAAGGGCAACAACAAAAATAGTACTGCCAGTATACCAAACAAAACGATGTGTAACATCAAAGTATGGAAAGCCGATAATTGCAAGCCAAATAAAGATCAGGATACGAAAGATATTTGTACTGAGAAACGCTCCGAGAAGAAATCCAAGGCTCTTCACTCGCTTCTTTAGAGACATTGGCGTTGTTAGATTTAAGATACAGAGAAAATAGTATGCAGCACCTGCAATACACGCAGGAATAAGGTTGAAATAAAAGTCTCTGAGTGAGATAATATTCGGTGCAAGGAGGAACGTTGTTTTATCTATTGTTGACAGGATCTTAAAAACAGGATAGACTGTTAGTGGTGTAAAGATTGTATAGAAAACTGCAAGATCAAACAGCCCTATGATAATGAGGACAGCATAGCGTATGATAATCTCTTTATATGTTTTCATATCTTCTTTAGAGAGAATGTGCTTTAAAAGATTAGCGTTGTGAAACGCGTACTGCAACGATAATAATTAAGATAACAAGAATAACATTTACAATTCCGATGATCCAGATATATCTATTGTCCTTTAAGTTGAGATCAAAACCGCCTGCTGATTCCTGCGCTTCGAAACTAATGCCGCTCACTGTCTTTGTTTGTATATCCTCGCCAGCACGGACCTCAATATCGAATGATTGATCTCCTGTAGCTTCAGGAAGAACGTCAAACTTAAAGGTTACTTCTTTGCTCTCTCCTGCACCAAGGGTTACAATTCGATTTGCACGATTGTCTATCAAGATCCTGCCTGCAGACGCCCATGACTGATAGTCAAGTGCGCTAATCACTAAGTTAGCGCTTTCTGACTTAACATTTGTAATTGTTGCCTTCACCACCAGCTCACTTCCAGGTAGTGCATCAGATTCAAGCGCTGCACTGATCGAGACAAGTCTGTTCTGAGTTGGACCTGGTACTGTTGGGCTTGGGCCTCCGCTCGGTCGCGTAACACAACCAAACACCTTCACTGGAACAAGTCTATCTTCTTCTGAAGACTCCTGATAACTGCCTCTTCGATAGTCATAATCGCTTGACAATCGCAATTGATATGTTTTATCATCGACGTTTTGTGGGACATCGAACTCTAGTGTTATTGATTCCTTATCGCCTTGATCTAGATCGTTTCTGATCTCTGTTGCGGTGTTTACTCTCAATTCTTGACTTGCTAGATTTACCCTCACTTGTTCTTGATCTTCATCACCGATATTTACCACATCTGCTGTCAGGGTTACATGATCGCCACAGGTTGCTTCGGTTGGTGTCAATGCAATATTATCGAAGGCGATGAATTTACCTTCATCATCTTCTCGTTCAATCGATACATCGTCAGAAGCTTTTCCGTCAAAGCGGTCGGTGCAGAGGGTTGTCTCACCAACATCGTCACTATAAGCTTTCACAGCAACCTTATAATCTCCCTCTTCCATATCAGCTGGGACAAGGAACTTGAAGACAACAGTTTCATCGTCATCCTCGTCTAAGTCTCCTACCTCTATCTCTTCTTCCTCGGAATTCTCAAAGTCAAGATCGTCAGCAACATTCTTGCCATCGTTATCAAATAAACCAAGCTCTACAATAATATCTTCAATATCATCTGCGCCGACATTCTCTACATCAACAGTTACTTCAATGACATCAAGCAATTTCCATTCGTCATCTGCACCCTCGCCTGTATTCTCGATATCAACATCCTCTATCGAAAGGCCTGTTCCTTGACTCCCTGCGCGACAGAATGTATTTGGAATATTTATACTTGCGCTACTCGCAGTTACATCCTGCGTACCAACTTTTCCCTTAGCAGTTATTGTTACAATATTATCACCAAACTTTAAGTTTGTTAAATCACTGGCGCTTACACTTAAGGTTTGCGATTCTCCTGCATTTAGGGTGAATGTACCACTGGGGGTTAATACGACATTGAAGGCGCCAGTAGAACTAACAACAATATCCTCAATACGCGTATTGCCTTCGTTCATTACCTTCACGCTTCCATCTTGTGTGCGTGTTAGTTCTTTTGTCTTACTCACGCTTAGATTATTTATTGGAAGTATCTGTAAGGTATGAGCTTTTACTCCAGTTACACCTCCGCCGGTTCCAGTTACTTGCACAGTTACCGGACCACTTGCGTGTTTTGGAATAGTTAAGACAAGAGGAACTTCTTTTATCTGATCGGCTGCTGTTAAGGTGACTCGTGTTGGTGGATTTTTGAAACTACCAACGGTTGTGTGTAATGTTATATCAACAGGAAGATCACTTGTAATAGGCTGATCTGAAGAAACTCTAAATCGTAAGTTCACATCAGTATTATGATTTACGTTTGTTGGAGGAGTGATAAAGTCTATGGTGAGTGCTGCGCTCGCTATACTTGACACCAGTACTAGTGTGAAAAGCGCGTACAAAATATGAACAACTTGTTTTGCTTTCATCTTGTTGTAACTATGCGATTACAAATAACCTATTTAAACTTTTCGCTACTCGAGTAGATAGATCAAAATGCCGATCAGATCACGCGAAAATCTCTTTGGGGCATGGGCCTTCCTTATAGGAGTTATTATTGCAGTCATCATAGGAATCTTTGGTGGCAGTAAGATAAGTCCTGTTATTCTGGGTATTCTTGCACTCATCGGGCTTATTGCAGGCTATTTTGTTGCGGAAAAAGACGTGCAAACTTTTCTCTTGGCTTCGGTATCCTTGGTGATTGTTAGCTTTGCAGGTATTCAAGGTCTTGTGTTAGATGCAGCGATCCGTGGTATTGCGATTGGACATATTGTATCCTCAATCCTTGGGACGCTGCTTGTTATGTTTGTTCCTGCAACAATCATTGTTGCACTCAAGACAGTATTCTCGCTCGCACAGCGCTGAGATCAGAATGGCATATCGTTAATAAAATCAGCACGTTCTTTCTTCTTCTCTATTGGTTTATGAATCTGTGCGAATTGTGGTGTTGCAATGATTACATTTTCTCCGAACCCTGCTATTGATCCTTCGAGTGCCTCTACTGTTTTTTTAATCTTTGCAATCGCTCGCTTTAGTTCTATTAGATCCTTTGCCCGGAGTGGTTTTATATCTATGATGGCAATTGTATATCCTTCGCGTAGGGCATTCAATATATTAGTAATGTCATCAAAGGTTTTTAAGACAAATGGCTTTACCACGACCTTGTTTTCTTGAGGTTTTATCGCATTAATATCAATTTCCACATATTCTTCATCATCTCCTCCTCCAAAAAACCTCTTGAGACCAAATCCCATTGCTCAGGGTAGAGTAAGGAGTATATAAATATTGCTGTACTTCGCCTTAAAAAATACTTCCTCGCTTATTTTGTTTTTACTCGTTACGCTTCGAAACAGCGCCAGTGACTTCTTTCCGGAGCGCGGTAGTTTTTGCACTCAGTGTCTCCTCTTGTTTTTCTAACGAGCTAATCCTGAGATTTGCCACTCTTTTTTTCTCTTCAAGATCCTTCACTACTCTTTTTTTATCACTCTTCACCATTACTCCTAAGATTATCTGATAGACATCTCCATCACTCTGTGAGAGTTCGCTGAGTGCGTTTGTAATTTCGTTCAACTCAATTTGGAACGCTTGTTTTTGTGCGATCAGTTGCTGTAGATTACTCTCAAGAATCTGTAACTCTCCTATTTTTTTCTCGATATTTTTCTGATCCATGATCACACAGCCTTCAACTTCACTATGTGCGCTCGCGGCTTATAAAAAATCTTTGATCCGCATGTTGGGCAGACAAATCGTTTCTCTAACATCTTACTGCTGATTAGTCGCTCACACTTGAAACACTTGTATTGTGCCATAATCCTCAAGAGAAACTGCTCTTTTAAATCTATTGGGTTGCTCGCTCGCATGGGCAACAAAAACCTTTATAAACTTCTGGAGGTAAACAGCAGGAGAGAAAATGAAGGGAAAAGAGGTGACTCGGGAACAGCGTCTCTATGAAGACGCGACTGCATTCGAAGATTTTGATATCGATGGTGATGAACTCTTCGAGGGCCTACAGTCAGTATCAGAAGAATAGTCTTTTCTACCTCCGCGAGGAGGTTCTTTTTCTTTAGGTTACTACTTCATCATCCTTTTCAGCGCGAAATAATCATTCATCTTCCCTAACCGTTCGTATAACGATAAGAGCTGTTGTTGGGAGTCCTGACGTTGTTGTGCATCTAGATCATTAAAGGTCAACACGCGCTCATATGCTGCGATTGCATGTTTTCTTCGATCTTTTTTCAAACAGTCATGCGCATATAAGAGGTACAATGCAATGACCCCCCTTCGAATATCTTTTCGCTGTCTTTCATTCGCGTGTGCAACTGCACGATTCATTGATGTATCAACTTCTAGGAAATGTCCTGATTTAATCAGGAGTTCTATCGATCGAATATAGTCGCTTATCTTTCCTTCATGAGTTGTGTTGATATCGGCTGCTGTACGCATCATCTTTCCTGCCTCGAGAAACATTGCCCGCGATTCATAGAGTTGCGCTAGGGTCACGAGAACGAACTTCTTTGTATCATAATCGAGTGCCTGTTTCAAACAACGCGACAGGTACTCCATCTTAACATAATCTCCGAGCTTCGTTAGTTTATCTGCAATCTCTTTTTTAGTTTTCTCCTGAACGCGCATTATTTCTAATACAACAACAACTATATAAGGATTATTATGCTTTTCGATAAAGAAGAAAGAGAATGAAACTTATTATCAAATCGATTCGTCTTAGAGCTGGTAGGCCGGTTGCATTTATTCATAAGAGTCTTGCTGAGCGTCTTAATATACGTGAGGGGGATCGTGTTGAGTTGCTCTTCAATACTAAAGCGCTTATTACAATTGTGAACATTGTTGGCACATTTGTAAAAAAGAATGAGATTGCGCTTTCCAGCGAGGCACTGGCTACTCTTAACGCGGGTGTTGGCGATTCTCTTGATCTATCGCTCGCTCCAGAACCGATAAGTACAAGCTTTATTGTAAAGAAGATGACCGGGCGTGCACTTACTCAAGAAGAGATAACAAAGATTATACAAGATATCGTGAATAATACGCTTAATGAGGCCGAGATAGCATACTTTGTTTCAGCGCTTTATCATATAGGGCTGTCTCTTAAAGAGACTGAATATCTAATTAATGCGATAGTGGAAACAGGAAAAAAACTATCATGGCATGAAAAAGTAATCGCAGACAAACATTCGATTGGAGGTGTTCCAGGGAATAGAACTACGCCGATTGTTGTAGCGATTGCTGCGGCTGCTGGTATTACGATACCGAAAACATCCTCGCGGGCAATTACGAGCGCGGCTGGTACTGCCGATGTTATAGAAACGCAAGCAAATGTTTCTCTCTCGCTCAATGAATTAAAAGATGTTGTGGAAAAAACAAATGCCTGCCTTGCGTGGGGAGGTTCTCTGGGACTTGCACCTGCAGACGATCGGCTTATTAGAATAGAACGTTTTCTTAATATTGATCCTGAATCCCAGCTTATTGCATCTATACTTGCAAAAAAGATTGCGGCTGGTAGTACGCATATTCTCATTGATATTCCTGCGGGTAACGGTGCGAAAGTCTCGCATAGAGAAGCTAAAAAACTTAAAGAGAAGTTTGTCGTTCTAGGGAAACGCTTTAATCTCTTTATAGAGGTTGTTATAACTGATGGCACGCAACCTATTGGTAACGGTGTTGGTCCTATGCTTGAGATGCGCGATGTGCTTCGAATTCTTTCACGTACGAATCCTCCACGTGATCTAGAGGAAAAATCGCTATTTCTTGCTGGTCGTCTTCTTGAGATGGTACAAAAGACACCGCATGGGAAAGGTAAAGAATATGCTCAGAAGATTCTTGATTCGGGAGAGGCGCATAAGAAATTTGAGGAGATTATTACGGCTCAGGGGAAAAAACGCTTTCTCGCTAAGCCTGGAAGGTTTACTCATACTATCTATGCTCAAAAAAACATGAAGATTGCGGCAATTAGTAACAAGCATGTTAATCTTCTTGCTCGAATCCTTGGCTGTCCTACAACACCTACAGCAGGGATTTATATTCATAAAAAGAGAGGAGATATTGTTAAGAGAGGAGATCAGATTCTTACTTTCTATGCTGAATCAGAGAAGAAACTCGAGGAAGCAAAGAAGCGCTATCCTTTCTTACCTATTGTTAGTTATTAATAGAACTAGTTAAAAGACTATTTTATCTCAATACCTTCTTCAACAGCTGTTTTAACAATTCCAATCTGCTTTTTCTTTTTTTCAAATTCTTCTGGGGTATAACATATAGGTTCTATTTCTATAGGATAATGCTTCCAAAAATCATACATTCTTGCAATTCTTTGTGTAAACAAAATGTTCATAAAATCTGGTGAGACGATTATTATATCATAATCACTACCATTAAAGTTATCCCCCCTAGCCCTGCTACCAAATAAGATTGCTTTCTCCACTTTATACTCTTTTTTTACTTTTTTCACAAAATCTCTTATCTTTGCATCTGCTTTTTTACCCAAGCTAATACCTCCTTGGCCACTTTGAAATGCCGTTTAATTTGCTAGCAAGATATATAATAGAATGTCCTTTTCCTCCTTGATTAAATTTAAGCAGGTGAAGTGCTTTAAGAGACTTTTCTACACTCTGATGACAGTTAAACGCTGCTCCATCAAATTTTTTATTCTCGAAAATATCCTAGCTTTATCTAAGTCCTCTTCAGATTGTCTTAACCAATTGCTTATTTCTTCTCTCATATTTAAGTCAAATGTCCAAGATATAAAAAACTATCTCCTTGTAATTTCTGAGCGCTCCGCCGCCTGTAAATTAGTGATGTGAACTATTCTTTGATATGGTTCTAATAAAGTTCACTTGAGCTTTTTTGTGACTATTAATTAATAGAAAAGCTTATACAAAAGCAGAGTCTGTGGATGCTATTTCAATTGCGAATGCCTGTTTTTATCCTTTTTTCAATGAAATAAAAAAACAGCTTGAGGGGAGGTAAATATTAACGGTGACATTTGTTTTAGTGTATTATAATGATGTCGACATTTTTTCCTCTATCTTAAATGTTAAAGAATTTCCATCACGTATGTACGACATGGCAGAAAGGTTTATAAAGCTACATTTTGCTAGTTAATCTATGGGACAAAGTTCAATCGAAGAGATTATCCAGGATATAGAAGAGTTTGGTGAGAGAAGACCTAAACTTTTTAAGAGGCTGACTTTGGGTGCTGCTCTGGGTATTGCTGGATTAATCTGTAGCCTAGCTTATTATTACTCCGATCTTAGAAGAGATTTTGAAAGAAAGTTAGTAAATCTTGATGGTGTGGTGGCTTATACTGTTGGTACTGAAATACATTTAGTTAATGCTGAAGATGCTTGGAAACAAGATGCACAAACTGAAAGAGTACAGTGTGAAGGCAATCCTAGTAGAGTTTTAATAATTGATGAAAACACTTTAGCTTATAGTACAAAACGATCATCATATGAACCGACTAGTAGGTCTAAAGTATCTTCGGACTGCCTTTATGTTTTTGATTTTAAGTCTGGCTTAAATAAACAAGTTTTTGATCCTTATTCAGAAGATGCAAAAAGATTTTTCGGTGATGTTAAAGGAAAAGACAAAGTAAAAAAAGAAGAGATTGATGAATTCTTGTACAAAAAGAGAGAAGGAATCAAAATAGTCTATGGCGATCGTTCAGCAGTACAAATTAATGATTTGGGTTTCGACGAACTTAGAAACCAAATTTATGCTAGAATTAATAATTCATGGTTTCGAATGAACAGAGATGGGTCTGATTTATCCCTTGCCTCTGTCATTCCCGGGACCCTTCGGAAGATTAACGTTAAAAGTCCTGATGGCTCTCTAAGATTAGAAGATCCTATGTTTGGACCACTTATTTTAACTGATGGTAAATATCTAGGTTACAATTTAGAAGAAGGATCGAATAATCCTGATTGGTACCCTTGGAGATAATAATTTTGTAAAAATACTAACTGTGACACTTTCGCACCATAATTTATAAATATGTATACCAATTAACTAATATGATGAGGCGGAGAGGAGTTGTTGATGAACTAACAGACTACTTGAAAAAAAATATACAGAAGGGATATTCACGCGAATCTCTTCATTGGGCGCTGGTGAATCAGGGCTATTCTCGTCTCGAGGTGGCGAAGGCGCTGGAATCACTAGATCGCGAACTTCCAAAAGAAACACAAAATCTTGGTACAAAACCACATATTGAACACAGGATAATATCTAATGGAGTAGAGTCACAAAGAAAATCTTTTTGGAGCAGATTTTTCTCATAACGCTCGCTAGCGTATACCTTCGCCGCGCTTTAAGCGATCGAGAAGTTTCTTATCTTCCGCAAGCCTCTGTTCAGCTTCACGGATCTTATCCTCGTTCATGAGGAGGGCTACCTCGCGTTTTGCCTCTTTAATCTTTCGCTCAAGCCGCTCAAGCTCAATAGCCTTTGCCTGGACATCACGATCGATAGTTCTCCTTGAAAAGGATGGTGGTGCGAACGCTCTATTTTTTCGAATAATACGTAACAGATAACGCCCGCCAAGGATGATGATCGCAAGAACAATCAGCGCTATAACAACCCATAGTATGTATACACCAACACCGGAGAATGTATCGCCTACTCGAGAAAGGAAACTCCCTGTGATTGCACTCGTATTCTCTTCTGTTTGTGCATCTTGTTTCTGAGCACTCTCCTCTTCAGAGGTGGGTGTTGTTACATTTGTCGTTTCTATTGTAGTATTTGTTTGGTTCTGCTGACTTGGTGGTGTTTCATTTTTCGGAGGTTCAGGATCTGGCTGGTCAGGTACCTCGAAAACAAGCGGGCTTCCGGTTTTCACACCCTCAAACCTCTCACTTAGCACGGTTTTCCCTCCGTATTTAATCATAACGCGAATGACAACTTCGGGCTTGTCAACCTCGGTTGTCACACTAACCTCTCCTGTCGAACCAGAATTTTTATTATGAAAGCTATCGAGTAGTGAATAGACGCTTCCTGACTCGAGAATCTGAATAGAAACATTGTGATCCTGTAGTGTTTTCACTGTAATTTGCGTACTTGCGCTTGCCAACTGAATTGTGAGTAATCCAAATGCTAATAGAAGGAAACAAATCAGGAATCTACATTTCACGCTCTCTTTCATGTTGTATACATAGCTTTTTTCTTTATAAAGTTTATGACGCTACTCTGTATAAACGCCGGGATATATACATGGTGAAAAAAGTGTACGCTTTATAAAGAGGGGTTTTCTCGCCTTTCGAGATTGTAGAATTTGAGTACTTTACTCATATTCTTAGTTTTTAGATTCAACTCTTTCTTTTTATTTGAAGCTGCTTTTTGCAACTTATTTAAACCGGTTCGAAAGTCTGGTATTATTTAGGAAGATTATTATTACGAATGAGGTTATTTTATTTACTCTTTAATTCTATAATATTTCTACAATCTCTCCAATGTTTTTCTTTAAAGAATAAAGCATCGGGGGTCTATGTGAAACACCCCTTTTAATTTTCTCTTCTTCTAGAATTTCTAATGACAACAATTTCTTAGCAAAATTTCTTTTATCAAATTTCTTATCAAATATGATCTCATAGATCTTCTGAATTTGGCCTATAGTGAATTCTTTAGGTAATAAAGAAAATGCGATAGTAGTATACTCAAATTTCCATCTTAATCTTTTTAAGGCATATTCAAGAATTTTTTTATGGTCAAAAGCAACCAAGGGTAGTTTTTTAACAGAAAACCATTGTGCTTCTGAAACATCTGTTGTTGCCTTTAGTTTTATATTCTCAGAGTTTACTAATGCAATATAAGAAATTGTGATTATTCTTCCTCTTGGATCCCTTTGTGGATCGCCAAATGTATAAAGTTGTTCAAGATAAACGTTCTTTAATCCCGTCTCTTCCTGTAATTCCCTTTTTGCTGCTTCTTCAAGTGATTCATCAATTTTTACAAATCCCCCTGGAATTGCCCACATTCCTTTAAATGGTTCAATATCCCGCTTGACAAGAAGAACTTTTAAATCATTATTTTGGACTGTGAAGATAACAATATCAACAGTAACAGAGGGTTTTTCATATTTCTCTTCCATAGTGTTTTAATAACACTAACCTATTTAAAATTTCTTATTGTATACAATTATAATAGGTTAAGAACATTAAGCTTCTTATGTATTTGCTTAATTTCATCAGCGGAACTAACCTTATAGTATTGTTTATCTGGTGCACGATAATAAAATTCTATTTTTGGAAGAATTTTTATTTTGAATCCTAATTTATCTAATTCAGCTTTATATTGAGTTATATCATTTTCAGATCTATAAAAAGTATTACTGGTTAAATTAGAAATCCCGCATTTTTCCTTTACGTAGCTTGGCCAAATTTGCATTGGCTTTGGGTCAGTTATTTCAATTATTTTATAACTTTTCTTGTGCATAATTTTGAGTTGTTTCTCAACTCTTTTTCTTCTTTCTTTAATATTCAACGGATCACCAATCTGGGCAGAACCAATACAAATTACAACTAGATCATTTTCTTGAAATGCTTTTTCTAATAAGTAAATATGTCCTGCATGCAAGGGATTAAACCGACCCAATACAAGACCAACTTTTTTCTTTTTCATTTTATCCTTTATATAATTATAATATATTCTTCCTTTTTATTCTTTTCTAAATAAAACTTTCTAAACTAAGTTCTTTATGAATTCTCTTAATGTCTGTAGCAGAACTTACTTGATAATAAACTCCATTTGGTGCTTTATAAGGAAATGAGATTCTTTTAATGAAACTTACTTTGAATCCAATTCTTTGAAGTTCAGTAAGATTAGATTCTGTTAAATCTCTATCTGATCGATAAACAGTATTTTCTGTTTCATCAGTAATTTGACAGACTTGTTTAACATAGGTGGGCCAGATTTCTATAGGTTCAGGATCAACCAAGTCTACTATTTTGTAGCTAGTTTTTCTCAGAGCTTTCATTTGATCTACAAGTCTGCGATGTCTTTCCCCTATTGGAAGAGGATCAGATTTTTGAGCAGAGCCTATACAGATGACTACTTCATCATTTTCTGAAAAGGCTCTTTCCATAATATGGACATGACCATAATGTAACGGCTGAAATCTTCCCAAAACTAATCCTAGTTTTCTTCTCATTTATTTCTCCTTTGTCTATAATCTTCTACGGATCTTCTTACTCCTTCTGAAAATTCGGTAGTGAGTGGCAAAATATGAGCATATTTATTTAGCTCTCTAAGATCCATTGCTTCTCTCATCCTGGTATTCTTTTTTGATATATCCCATTCTAATCTATCCAGAGAATCATAATCAATAGCTTCTAGTGTTTTTCTTGCTAATTGCTCATAGGTCGGAACGAGACTGTTTCCAACATTTATTATTTCCCTATGTAGTTTTTGACCTGATAAAGCCAAAACAAAATTTGCAGAATCATCAATATACATAAATTCTCTCTGCGCATTTGGAGATCCCCAAAGCTGAATAATCTTATCCCCTCTTTCTTTTGCAGCAGTAAAATCTCTAATCCAAGAAGATAATAAATGTGACTTCCCAATTTCAAATCTATCTCCCGGACCGTACAGATTGGGTAAAATTAAATGATTATGTTCAATTCCGAATTCTGCATGATTTAATCTAGCTATATCCAATAAAGTAAATCTGGATAGTGTATAACCAATTAGTTTTGAGTTTGTTCTTTCTGGATTTTCTGTTGCTAACATATCTTCTCTTAACAATTCATCTGTTATCGGATAACATCCAGTGGTTCCTATAGTAATAACTTTTTTAATTCTATTTTTTCTAGCCAGATTAAAGAGGTTATTGAATATTCTAACATTTTTTTCATATACTTCTCTTGGGTGTTCGAATGTATGTTGAAGTCCGGGGTAATAATCTGCACAGTGTATAATTGTGTCTACACCCTCCACAGTTGGAGCTTCATATCCATTTGCTAAATCAAAGTCTTTTCGTGTAAAAAATATTGTTTCTTCGGTTTTGTCTTCAAGTGATCTTTTTATTGCACTACCTAAAAAGCCTTTTGATCCAGTTATAAGTTTCACCTTAATTTATCTCCAAGAGATCTTCCCATTTAATATTTTCAAGACCACATTCTCTCTCTAACTCTCTCATTCTGAGATGTAAGTTATCATTAACATCAAAAGGCCTTACTCCTTTATTGTATGTTTCACTCTGATAATATTTTAATTGAACTGCGACTAACATTCTTTTATGCCATTCTCCCAAGTCTCCTTTTGTAAATATAGGGGTCTTAGAATCAAATTTATCAAAATCTTCTTCATTTACTTTATTCCTGTAGAATCCCCACAATTGGGTTCCAGGAAAGGGCATAAGGAAATTAGCACAAACCTGTGAAGGCTTTAGGTCTGTAAATGCTTCGAATAAGGCATTATAATTTGCTCTTGCTTCTTCTTTTGATTTCCCAGCATCATTAACAATAAAGGACATTACATACTTCATTCCTTCTCTTTGGCAATTTTCAACAGCTTCTGCAAGATTTCTATTTTTCTTATAGGAAACACCGATATCTTCTAAACCAAAATTGAGAGAGTGCCATCCGCTTTCTACTAATGCCCTTACTAAATCTGGCCTTTTAGCCATTACTGCTCCAGTTCCAAATGAGTAAACCATTCTAAATTTATCTTTAAACAATGGAGCAAAATCTTTTATTCTTGAATTGGTTGCAAAACTCTCATCTCTTATAAAAACCGTTGTTACACCTTTGCTTCTTAGATCTTCAATTTCTCTTTCAACATATTCTGATTCAGAAACTCTCATTTTCTTTCCAGACATGTTTGGAGTTGAACAGAACTCACAATCATAAGGACAACCAACAGAAGAAACCATAGAACCAGATATGTCTTCACGAGTAATGTCTGGGTAGACTTGTCTCATTGATTTCATATCCACTAAATCTCTTCTCATTGAAGTAAAGCCGAATTCTCCTCTAACTATTCCTTCTGGCCCTTCAATTATATCATCTATATTTTTACAGTAGCCAGGAACAACCTTATGGGCATGTTTTAATGTTTCTTCTGGAAGTGCTGTTGGATGATATCCTCCAGCAATAACTCTATCTCTTCCTACCCTACTTGCAAATTTCTTAAATTCATTCCATCCTCTAGTATAAACAGAACATAAGTACAAATCAATATCTTCTCTGGGTTGATTATCAGGAAGAAACATACTTTCTCCTAGTTGTGGGGCTACATATAATACTGAAGGTTCTAGACGCTGAGCTAGTTTCGTTGGATTCGCAGAGTAAAAATGATTAAACAACCCTGGAAAAGTCATTAATCCAAATTTCATATAACTGTCTCCAATTGTCTATTTTTAAAATAATCGTTTAATATCTTTGAATGATCAAAAGCTAGCTTATCTGGAAGTTCTCTGAATACTCTAACTTCTGCAGCATCATCATTTGCTCTTAATTCTCCAGAGTAATTTCTTACTTCGTAAGCGTGAGCAATAACATGTCCTCTAGGATCTCTTTTTGGATCAGAATAAACTCTAACCAATCTTAATTCGTTTGAATCTGTTCTAAGACTGGTTTCTTCAAATAGTTCTCTTGCTGCAGCTTCTTCAAGAGTTTCCTTTCCATGTTCTAAGAATCCTCCTGGAAGAGCCCAGTGATCTTTGAAGGGCTCGTGCTTTCTTCTGATTAAAACAATTCCTCCTTCGTAAGGAACAATCAAATCAACAGTACTAGCAGGATTTACATAATGGTCTGTCATAATACAATTCCTCCTGTTTTATGTAATCCTCAACTTTTTCTGGAACTAAAGTTTTGATAGAATTACCACTACCTAAAA
>CAYPUL010000010.1:1530-15575 GCA_964413975.1 Candidatus Woesearchaeota archaeon | reverse complement strand
TCAACAGGATTTTTTATCTCCCGCTCTGCTTTGCATTTAACGCAGTAGCCTTTTGTTGCCATGTGTCCTCCATTTCGCAGCATGAAGAAAACGCAGGGGTTTATAAATTATTCTACACCCTGCATTGTAAGATAAACAGGTGTAAAAAAGATTAAAAAAACAAAATACATTTAAAGCAGAAAACCTTAATCAGAATTATAAAAAAGAAGGGCAAATGACAACAAGAAAGAATAAAACAATTTGGGGCGTTATTGGGGTTATTTTAACTCTGTTTGGAATAACCGGCACAATTCCAATACTTTTAAATAAAGAATACTTAATAGGTTTGCCTATAACTGGAATTGCTGTAATAATTGGAATAATTTTAATTGCATGGGCTTTTACCGACTAAAATGGATGATGAAATTAAAAAGAAAAATATCTTAGATCTACAATTCCAAAAATATCTTGTCATTGCTTCCACATCCATTATTGTTCTATTTTAACGCCATATTTCATTTAAAGAATATTCCTCAAGTCTTAAGAAATTTGTAAATTACTGATATAAAAGCGCGGGGTGGGACTCGAACCCACGAAAAATCGGGCTGCAGCCGATTGCAGTAGCCGCTGTGCCACCCGCGCACAGAACATGAACGAGAACGAATTTTTAAACTTATTCGTACACAAATACACACTAGCCAGACTCTCTGAACCAGGACTGCTCCTCTTCCAATCGCTTCCGTCTTCGGATAATAAGCAAAGTAACAATCACAACAAGAACACCAACCAAAGAACTAATCACCGCAATCAAATTAATAGTACGTTCAAATCGCTCAACCTTCTCTCTCTGCAACTCCTCCTTCGCCACACCTTCAATATCACTAACCCTATGACTAATCCCCTCATCCTGTGATACTCTAGGAACATCAATAGGAACTCCTGTTTGATTGCGTGCCAATCCACGAGTAGGAGTAGCGCTACCAGAACCACCATCTCCACCAGGTCCCCCACTACTACCACTCGAACCATCTCCAGTAGAAGAAGGAGTCTCCTCAACAATATACACTGAAAATCCGCTAACAGTAAAGACAAGAGCCCCACCAGAATAACTCTCAATCACACAATCAGTACAAACACTCCCATCTTTCAAAATACGAGGATTCACAAAACTCAAACCTTCAAATGTCAGTCGTGCCTTTTTCTTAAATCCTAGCAAAACATCACTCTTCACCTCAATCCGACCGTGTGAAACAATAACATTAGCATCAAGATCAGTCTCATTACTAATCGGATCAGCATCCGCAGACAAATTGACAGTATCTAAAAATTCAATCGTGCCAACAGAGGGAGCAGCCAACGTCAATGAAACATTCTCTAATACAGTATCATTAGCATTAGTAATATCTGTTGTCACACCCTTCCCCTCAAAGTTATTATACTTAACAATCAATCGCCTCGTATAAAGAACATCGAACGTTCTCGATTCAGATACTGTACCAATACTATTATTAGCAAAAACAGTTAACGTATATGAACCACTAGGCATACGTGGCAAGTGGGTATCAACAACACATGCTGAAAGAACAGGTACATTATTAAGGACATACCAACAATTATCTGCTCCGCTAGCATTAAACTTCAGAGGAACACGTGTATTCTTATATAGCCGATTCTCCGGATCACTAACATTCAATAAAGGCAAGTAATAACAAACATCATCAGCACCGTTACAATCTTCATCAATACCATTGCCACAAATCTCACTCGAAGGTGTTCCCGGAACACAACTATCAGCCCGTATCCCGCCCTGGCACAGCGAAGCACCACTCGCAGAACACGCTCCGACACCACAAATAGTAGCAGTACCATACCAGCTCTCCCCAGAACCATCAACCGTACTAGCATCACAATCGTCATCAATACCATTGCACACTTCCTGAGCACCAGGATGAACACGCGGATCATCATCATTACAATCTCCTTGAGGATACAAGAGAAGAATACACAATAACTTTGAAGAATAACCATCACCATCCTTATCACAGTAAGAAGCACAGTTCAAATCAACAACACCATCACAATTATTATCAATCCCATCATAACCACTATTATCACTACAACTCTCAGGAGTTGCGCCAGCGTTCGGATCACACGTATTCACAAGCACACCATTAGTACAAAGCAATTGTCCAGTATTCCCAACACACGCACCAAGTCCACAAGTAGTCACAGACGATACATAATCTTCATCAACAACACCATCACAATCATCATCAATACCATTACAAACACTATCACTAACCCCAGGTTTAATATTCGCATTATTATCATTACAATCACCACTAATCCCAATAAGCTCGCCACTAGTCTTATAGCCACTTGGACGAGTGCATTGTATAATGCTCATCCCATTACTATATCCATCATTATCACTATCCTTATACCATATCTGCCCAGGTTTTTCTAAGACATTGTTATCATTACAATCAATCGTCTTTCCATCATCACCGCCCGTTCCAGGAGCACAGTTATCAAATCCGTCACCATCACCATCAATACAACTACTCGGAATAGGCAGAGGAATAGTACTAGAAAAACTAATCTTCGCTAAAACACCATCTGAACTGCCACCAGCAAAGCTAGATTGTTGAACATTTGATGTAGTAGGCCAACCACTTCCGCTCACAAAACCAGCAGGATATACATTAGATGAATCAACCCAAATAACGCGCCCTTCATCCTGAAGGCTTGTTCCAAGATAGCTAGAGTAAAGAAGACTACTAAGATCAGACGACAGTTTAACAACCATAAAATCTTCCTGCCCCTTAAGACTCGATTGATATGCATCAGAAGTCACTGGAAGATTAGTTGAGACAGTACCACCACCAAAGTAGACATTACCCTGACCATCACTCGCAAGACCTTGAGGGCCCTCGCCATTACTCCCCCCAAAATAAGTACTCGCCAACAAACTCCCATCACTAGCAAATTTTGCAACAAATGCATCGCCGACAGCATGAAATTGTTTAGTTACAGCACCTCCATAAGTTTTCTGATACGCATTTGCAGTCACCGGTAAATCAGTCGAGTTTGTAGTTCCACTAATAAACACATTACCCTGGTTATCGAGAGTCAAATGATGTGATTCCCCTCGTTCAAGTTGCGAACCACCAAAGTACGTGCTATACAAAAGCGATTTACCATCAGGAGCAACCTTTACATAAACATTATCCCACCCTCCTTTATATGTTTTCTGAAACGCGTTTGCACTAACAGGGAAGTTATCTGAGAGTGTTGCAAAATGAACGTGTGCATTTCCAGAACCATCAACAGCAATCGAAGGATGTAGTCCTTCATCACCAGACCCACCAATATACGTAGCATACAATAGCTGACTAGCATCAGAAGAGAGTTTTGCAACAACTCCATCATCTCCACCACACATAGTTGTCTGCGAAACAATCACACCACTACCACCGCAAAGCGCTTGCGTCACGAGAGGATTCGGACGATCAGCGTGCCCTGCAAGATAAACATTACCCTGACTGTCAACATCAATAGTATCAACAGACTTACCATCATCACTACCAAAATACGTTGACCAAATAAGTCTAGAGCCGTCTGCAGAGAGTTTAAAGACAGCACCATCCTGAGGACCATATGCCTGGGCTGGTGCTACATCTCCCCCGAAATTAGGTTGTATCACTCCAGCTGTTGTAGGAAAACCAGGCCCTGCTTGTCCTGCACCATACACATTACCCTGACTATCAACATCAAGTCCAAGAGCAAGATCAGATCCACTTCCTCCAACAAGTGTCGACCAAATAATAGTCCCAGAAGGATCCATCTTTGTCACAAAAAAATCCCAGGTACCGCCATTATGAGTCCGCTGATACGCACCAAGTGTAGTCGGAAAATCCGTAGAGGTAGTATATCCAATAACATAAATATTACCAAGCGTATCTGTCTTAATATTCCGAATATGCTCATTAACAGAACCGCCAAGATATCGAGACATCGCAAGAACAGGCACATTACTCTGCTGAGTCTGAGTAGTAAAACTAAAGTCAGGAGACACTGCTAAATTACCAGCCGCATCTTTAGATTTAACCCTATAATGATACAACGTAGCTGGCTGCAAAGCTGTAATATCAGCATTATGATTTGTAACAAGCGCTGAATTAAGCGTTGTAGCACTCCCGTATGATGTTGTTATCCCATACTCAACCTGCGTATCACTCGCTTCATTTGTTGTCCAACTAATCTTTGCACTACTTGTCAGTATACTAGTACTCGCTACAGCACTAATTGTCGGAGGAGTTGTATCAAGCGGCGGCGGTCGCGGCGGCGGAGCACCACTCGAACCATACTCAAATGCGCCTATATCCCAACCAGCCCCGACTGGTCTCGTTCCTCCATTATGATCAACAGAAATATCAATTCCATACAAACCAAAAAACATCTGATATGCAGCATCTACAACACCAGAATCAATCGCAGGACTTCCAGAATTCAAGCGATAATCCTTATTTATCTTATCCAAAAATAGAGGATCACCTTCGATACACCCAGCACATTTACCGCTAGCCTTAAAACTACTTAAATCACTATAAACACTACCCCATCGAAAACTCATCGCATTTCCATTCTTCCAAAATAGGTTAGATCCAATACTAGAAGAACCAGGAGCAGAAAAATCAGTCTGGCGGCCAGTTATATCATCAAAAATATTATTATAAATAAAGAGTGGATAATTACGCGAAGATAGAACGCCAACAGAAGCCTTGGAAATAGTATTGCCTATAAAATAAGCGCCAGTTGTATTCCTCTCTAAATAAAAACCAACTCCTTGCAAATCATGTATATTATTCCCAATATACCAAGCACCATAGGTTTCCTCATTCTTAATACCATTTAAGCTATTGTAAATATCATTAAACAAAACCCAAGTCCTAATAGGAGCTCTAGAATCATCTGTACCAACAGCAATAGCATCCCCCCCAGAACTACCAGACAGCTGATAACCATAAAGAATATTCTGAGAAACAATAACATCGTTAGCATATTTCAAATCAATACCATTCTCTCTATCTTCATGAAATTGATTTCTCCCTATATACAAAAATCTAGGCGGAAAGAGTATACATCCATGACAAGCTTGAATAGAATCCCCAGTATTATGATGATTGTGATTATCAACTATCCAAATCCGCTCTATCTGGAAATTGCCAGATCCAGGAACAATCCCATGAGCATCAGTAGGCGTTCCATCGCTTTTATATTTAGAAAGATCATGAATATGGTTATTATAAAAAACAACATCACTACCCTGGATAGATATCCCTGCTCCGACAAGACTATTATGCAATTCAATATTTCTTATACTATAATGATCTGTC
Source organism: Candidatus Woesearchaeota archaeon (assembly GCA_964413975.1). Lineage (GTDB taxonomy): Archaea > Nanobdellota > Nanobdellia > Pacearchaeales > GW2011-AR1 > UBA73. The sequence continues at coordinate 10,197 of CAYPUL010000010.1, read as the reverse complement.
GCACGACCCCACCCGCCCAGACCAATCGAACTAGTTCCGCCAACAAACTCTATATTCTCCAAAATCGTATAGCTACCCTCTAAGCGTAACTGATTACTCTTTGTAGTATAAACAATCCTGCTGCTCGTACTAAAACCTCGTATAAAAACAGGTCGTGTCACACTTCCTTGTGTTGTCCACCGTATCCAACTAGGATAAATATACGGCCCACCATGAATCTCAACAACACTTCCCTCAGGAATAACACCAGTATACGGAGGAACACTACACCTCGGTTTACTCGCTGTCCCATATGGATTACTAGCATCAGTACAGCCCACACCAGGAGTATTATCGACATAATGCGTATATGGTCCATTCTGTCCAATAGTATAAGTCAAACTAGGATTCTGTTTTGCACTATCCAAATACATCCAATGAGTATCTTCAATACCAAAGCTAGGTTTAGGTATCCCAATTGGAGGCATCCACGAACAACTACTCGGCGCTCCACTACATTGCCATCCTTTATCAATCACACACTGTGAGGAACAACCATCGCTATCATGCGTATTTCCATCATCACATTGCTCACCACTCACAACACCATCTCCACATCCAGCAGCAAGCGGCTGAAAGAAAACATTTTTATTCAAAGAAGAATCAAGTTGCGAATAAATAATATATCCCACAATCCCGAATCTCCCGAGGACGAACAAAACAACACCAAGAACAATTAACACGAGAGCAACAGCCAGTAATAACTGAAATCTATCAACCTTCTTTTTCATCAAGTTAATAAATAAGACTGCTTATTAAATCTTCCGCCCCTCGATAAATCATCACTCTTCAAAGTCATATATCGCTCATGAAGTATCTCAACATTCCGATCACAAACAAAATCATGCTGCCGAAACCCACCACCAAAACTCTTAGGAATATGCATCAATTCATGAATGATCACTTTATCCTGCTCCTTCCGAGAGAGCCGATCAAAACGCTCAAGGAACTCGATAGTGTAAAACGCATTTACTTTCATAGCCTTCTGCATCACCTTTCCTAAAGCATGGCACCGTGCAAGGATTCTCCGTGAAGAAGATCCAAAACTCCGCAAACATCGCACCCGTGCTAAATCAATATGGTTCATTCCCAAAGTAAGCGCAATATCACCCATCCGTTCCTGCAAGTCAGGAGCATCCTCATATCTCATCGTAAACACCCTACACAAATATAAAACATGATATATTTAAAATATCTCACCAACAATCTTACCTAGGATCACTACATTTTATTCTTCTTTTAAGCATATCCTAAAGATATTACTAAAGAATGTTTTAGCATTTTCTAAACTTTTGTTTGCTGGCTCTCTATTCGCCTGTGCAATCTTCTAATATGCAAACTCTCCTCTTTTCCTTTTCTCGCTCTTAAAGATTCCAAGTAGAGTTTCAGCTTTAATAAGAACCTACTCATATATCCTTAACAGTTCTTCACTCACAACTCCCCCACTTACAAATTTTTTAAAAGCTTCAAATGTCTTTTTATGAACTTCTGGAGCTTCTGTTTTAATCCCTTTCATTAACAAATAAGCTTTTGCACTATAAAAAATACAATAATAAGAACGGTTTATCCAACAACAATTTAATATCTGAGTCCATTTTCAATTCCTTTTTTTATTATTTTATAAAATATATTTATATTATGAATTGGTAAGTTTTTTATTGCTATTTGTTTTCCAAAGTTTTCATAATCAGCCTTTAGCATTTCTAGAAACTCATCTATTGAAATTATATGAGCATCAATCTTTATTAAGGCTTTATTGCTTGCAGCGTTTAGAGCTATTTTGATATCTTTCTCTTTTGTTTTGTCTTGAACTATAATCGCGATATCTAAATCAGAGCCTTTTTTTTGTTCACCAACAGCAAAAGAACCAAATACAACCAAAGAATAAAATAAAATACGTTTCTCAAGTTCTTTTTTTAATAATTTTATCTCTTCGTTAGCTTGTTTTGAAAGTTTCGATTGCGCAACCAATGACAAGTAAGAATAAACAAATTCATTTTCGGTACTTAATGTATACAACCTAGAAGTCCCGACTTTTTTCTCTTTTATAAGAGCCTCTTTTTTAAATTCCTTGATAGCTAATTGAAAAGCATTATTTGATTTCTCATTGGATAGTCTTTTTAACTCTTTGTAAGAATACTCTTTAAAGATATTCCCTATAAATGCTCCGAATATAGACAATTGCTTTTTTGTTAACATTTTCATTAAGCCACTTTTTTGGTTTAATTGGACCAATTATTTGGTATATATAAGTCTTCCGCCTCTTTTGCTCGTCTATGCTCCTGACAGGATTTGAACCTGTGACCCTCTGCTTAGAAGGCAGATGCTCTATCCAGGCTGAGCTACAGGAGCAACTCTCCTCCAAAACTATACGAAGAAAGCTTTATAAATGATTCCCACGACAGAAAAGAATGGAAATAAAAATCCGTAAGCACACAAAAAATGAACTCGAATTGGGTATAGATAATCAAACGGTTGCAGAAATATTACGACAATATCTCAACGCAAACAACATTGAATTTGCAGCCTGGCGTCGTGAACACCCAACACAACCAATAATCATGCGCATCCACAGCTCAGGAAAAAGCGTCTCCAACGAAATAGCTGAGGCAGTAAATGCAATCAAAAAAGACACCCATACAATAACCGATCTTCTCAAAAAAAAATAATAACAACGCCATCATCCTTATATAGCTCATCAAAATACTCTAGTTATGGGAAAAATATCAGCAGGAAGTTATGATCTCAACAAATGGTTGTATGGCGGTTACGAACAAGGCATTGTAACAGTCCTCTACGGCGGTCCAGGAACAGGGAAAACAAACTTTTGCCTACTAGCCGCAGTCTCCCAAGCAAAGAAAAACAAAAAAGCGATCTACATCGACACAGAAGCGGGTTTCAGCATAGAGCGTATAAAACAACTAGCCAAAGAAGAAACAGACCACATCTTAAAAAATATCTTCGTATTAAAACCCGGCACATTCACAGAACAAAAAAAAGCATTTGAAAGCCTCTTAAAACACATAAAAAACGAAGTAGGTTTAATCATCGTAGATAGCATGACAATCCTCTATCGCTTAGATTTTGCAACTGCACGAGAAAATACTCTTGAAGATATACAAAAAACAAATGCCGATCTTGTACGACAGATGCGTGCACTAACAGAAATCGCGCAGAAACGCGATCTACCTATTCTTGTTACAAGTCAGATCTACAAATGGGAAGACGCCGCAAAAATTGTAGGCGGAGATATCTTAGCATACTGGGGAAAATGTTTAATCGAACTCGTAAACGAACGCGGAAAAAGAACAGCAATTCTACAAAAACACCGCCATCTTCCTTTCAGCCAATTAAATTTTCAAATCACGAATGAGAACATTAAAAAACGAGGCTGGTTGTGAACCTAACAAAATAGAAGTAAGAAAATTTATTCAAAATCAGAATCTAAAGTTAATCTTCTCTCATCTAAATTCAGAATACCTCTAACCTTCCGATAAACTTCAATTGTCTCATGATGAGCACATGAAGATCATAATTATCTGGAGGAATTGCAGAACCAATGACTAAAACAGCATTTCTATTAATTTGTCGCAATCCATTTAAGTAATGATAATCAAATACACGAGGATTCCTAAAAAGAACAGATGGATGCTCTCCTTCTGCTCTTAATTCTGCTTCAAAATCTTCCGGGATAATATCTTTCTCCCATCTTGTCAAAATAACTGATACAAATGGAATACTAAGAGTTAAAAAGGAAAAGAACGTTTTTGTTCAATGAGTATGAAATATACGGATTTTGTCGAAGTATACGATAAGCTATATGCAACACCAGGAAAATTAGAGAAAACCGCTATTCTCGCTTCGTTTTTAAAAACCCTCGCGAAATATGGCGAAGCAAAGTGGATCTACTTGTTAAAGGGAAAAGTCCTCCCAGATTATGACACTCATGAGTACGGAATCTCAAGACAATTAACAATAAAAATACTAAGTGTTGCGTTCACTATTCCCGAACATGAAATTCACGAACACTTTCGAAAAATAGGCGACCTGGGAGAGATTGCTGCTTCTCTAGTAAAGGTAAAAAAACAAGCCAGACTGTTTTCAGAACAGTTAAGTGTTAAAAAAGTATTCTCAAACCTACAAAAGCTTGTAGAAATTGAAGGAAAAGGTTCGGTAGGAAAAAAAATAGACTTAGTATCTGAATTATTAGGCGATGCCAGTGCGGGAGAAGCGAAATACATTATAAGAACACTTCTACAAGATTTACGCATCGGTGTCGCTGACGCACTCTTACGTGATGCACTTGCTGAAGCATTCTTCGAAAAAAAAGAAGATGTTAACTTAATCGGAAACGCATACGACTTATCAAATGACCTAGCAGTTGTATTTACCGCAGCACAAAAAGGAAAAAACTCACTACAACAAATCGACATTATCCCAGGAAAACCCATCAACACAATGTTAGCTGTAAAAGTTGATAGCCTAGAAGAAGCCTTCCGTATCTGTGGAAAGCCTGCTGCACTAGAATACAAATACGACGGCTTTCGTATGCTCCTCCACAAGAAAGGCCCTGAACATTTTTTGTTTACACGAAAATTAGAGAACGTAACAAAGCAGTTTCCAGATGTTGTTAATGCAATAAAAAAACATGTAAGAGGAGAGAGTTTTATTCTAGATTCAGAGGTTGTCGGCTACAACAAAAAACAAAAGATCTACAAACAATTCGAAGCAATAAGCCAACGAATAAAAAGAAAGTATGACATTGACAAACTAATAAATGAACTTCCAGTAGAAGTCAATGTATTTGACATCCTATACTACAACGGAAAGAGTTACATAAACACACCCTTTACCGAGCGGAGAAGATTGTTAGAAAAAATTATACATTCAGAAGAATGGGTTCTACAACTAGCAAAACAGACCGTCACTGAAGATATCAAGAAAGCAGAACAGTTCTACAAAGATGCTCTAAAAAAAGGAAAAGAAGGCATTATAATAAAAAAGTTAGACGCATCCTATAAACAAGGAAGACGCGTTGGTTATATGGCAAAATTAAAGCCAAATGTCCGAGATTTAGACGTAGTCATTGTCGGAGCTGAATACGGATCCGGAAAACGCGGAGGATGGCTCACCAGCTATGTAATAGCATGCCGCGATGGTGAAAAATTCCTTGAAGTGGGTAAAGTCTCATCAGGCTTAAAAGAAAAAAAGGAGCAAGGAACATCATACGAAGAAATAACGCGTTTATTAAAAAAATTAATAAAAGAAGAAAAAGGAAATGAAGTACGCGTTACCCCGAAGATCGTAATATCAGTAACCTATCAAAATATCCAAAAAAGTCCAAGTTATTCTTCAGGATATGCGCTCAGATTCCCACGAATAACGCGTTATCGCCCGGATCGCTCAGTAAGGGATATTACTTCATTAGAAGATATCAAAAAAGAGATAAAGAAAATAAAAAAATCTAGCAACTAACTCTCTCTAGATACGGAAAAAATATCTTTTATCGGTCTGGTGAAGTTCCTCCCATCCTTTCTTAAACTAATTCCAAAAAAATCCTGGAGTTTATTAATAAGAACAAAATCATATGAAGGCAAACGCCCATATTCAATCATCTTGATATGGTCCTCAGGTTCATTAATCATCCTCGCAAGTTGTTTTCTCGTCACACCCTTATGTTTCCTTCCAATAGACACAAGCCAACCAAAGTTATCAACAAGCTCAGATATAACCTGATTCTCTTTCCAATCCCGAGGTTTTTGCAAAGACTCAACAAAAAAAGACCTAGGAGAAGATCGATCCTCAGATTTCTTTAAAGAACGATCCTCACTATATGGAGAATTCATCTGCTCACGTATGAATTCCATACGAGACTTCCGTATAATCGGCAATCCTTCACGTTTTGCATACACTTCCAGGACCTTAACTATCCTCCCATCCTCGATTGCCTCAACAAAACCCTCATCCTGAATGTCTTGATCCTGTTCCATTGTCCCTCTTATCATACCCTAAAGGTATTCCCTCTTTTTATGGATTGTGGTCTCCTAGAGATACAAGCCCTATAAAAAGATTAGATAATCTTAGTTCTCATTATTTATTAATGTTCAACATAAAATCTCCCCTGGTTTTAGGGCTATATCTTTCAAAGATCACATCTTCCAATCTCTCAGAATATCGCCCTTCAAACACAGTATTTTCCAGTTCAGAAAGCGTAACAACATCACGAATAAGTTTTTCCTCGTCTACTATAATGACTGGCAATTCAGAAACACCATATCTCTCAAGAACAAGCTCAACAGAGTGCAATTCTAAATTTCCTGCAATTGGAATCAAAAGAATCTCGTTGCCGTGCTTCTCCTTAAGATCCAGCAAAAGCCGAGACAAAGAAGCTTGTTTAGCTTGCACGTCAATTTCCTTTGTCGCATAATTAAAAAAATAAACAATTGTATGAAAGTCGTTCGAACATTTTTCTTTCAAATCCATACTTTCCATCCAGAGCATCATCCTAAGCAAGTCATATCTCCTGTGAAGAATTCGCAAACTATCATCAAGTTTCGCTTTCGAGTCATAAAGCTCAAGTTGCCTCACTTCCCCATAAATATCGTCCGCAAATAAAAAAGTACTTTCCCTAGCTAACTCACAGTCTACATCAAACCGCCCAACCCCCCTAACCCTTATCTGCTCGTCCAGCAAATTAATCTCAGAATTCAAGAGTCTTAATTCTATATCATCTGTCCTAGAACCCTCCAGGAAAAATCCCAGAAGAATCCCAATTGCAAATACGATTATTGTAAAAACAAGCGCCTGCCAAAATGCATGTTTCGAACTCACCATGAATATTTCCCAGTCATTAGTTTATACATAGACCTGACCATAATAAAAGGATATATCGTAAGATAAACTATCTGATAAAAAGCAATATTTAAAATCTTCCCTACCCTAACTTCTTTTTCTTTCATCACAGAGATCATTAAAAATGTAAATCCAGCGCCAAGAATAAATAAAGCCCCACCAAGAAAATTCAGTATAGAAGGTGCGAAAGAAAAGTCATCCAGAGTAAATAAAGCTACCTGTGCATACACAGAATATTTTGTCGAGAGATAATAGTATAATAATCTCCTAGCAAAAAGATAAATAAACATTCCAAGCCCAAACAAACCCAAAAATAAAGATGCGCTGAAATAAGGAATAATAAAAGCACCGAGCATCCCTTTCCTGAACACGTATCTCCTATGCTTCAAAATCGACTGCGTTCCGCCAATATTCCATCTTACTCGCTGTCTCCACCACTTCCTAAATTTGTCAGGCGTCTCAGAATATACCTTTGCAGCCAGGCACATTCTTACACTGTAACCATTAGCAATAAGTCTCCAGACTATCTCAATGTCTTGCGTCAAATTCTGCTTGTCAAACAGACCAACTTCGATTAAAACATCTCTTTTATACAACGCAAATGGTCCTGGTGTGACATAAACAGCTCCTATAAAATCAAGAATCTTTCTCCCAAAAGCTATGACAACATACTCTATGGCCTGCAATCTCTGCATGAATCTCTTAGGTTTTTTTGCCAAAACGCAGCAAGTCACAGCACCAATTTTTTCGTCTTGTTGCAAAAAGCCGATCATTTTTTTCAACGCGTCTGGTTGAGGAGAAGAGTCATCGTCCGTAACAGCAATATATCTGTATTTTGCAGCTAATATACCAAGATTTGTCGGTTCAGCGGCGCCACCGGAATTTACCCTGTTTACAATCAGCCTCACATTTTTGTATTTTTTTACATAATTGTTAACAATCTCAACAGTGTCATCTTCAGACTTGTCATCTACAACAATAATCTCAATCATTCCCCTTGGATAATCCAAATCAAGCAAAGATCCAACAGTCCTACCAATTGTCCTTGAAGCATTATAACAAGGCACGATTATGCTAACAGGCTCCGGCTTCCCCTTCGGATAATCAAACATCTCTTTTCTTTTCGGAACATAAATAAAAAGAAACAAACTAACCATGTAAAATCCGACAAACATATAGAAAAAAAAGATTATATCAATGAAACTGAGCGCCATCGTTTTCTTCCTCGCCCTGACTCAAGTGGAAATAATCATGAAAGTTATCGCTCAAAGTTAATTCAGCAGTGTGCCCTAACCTCTTCTTATTAATAAGACGCATCTCAACAAATCTCTTTATATGATCATATGCTTTATTACCTCTTATTTTTATTATAACCGATTGCTTAATAGGCTGCTTATAAGCAACCATCGCCAATGTTTCTTGCTCCGCTCTACTAAACTCAGAAGAGCCTGTCGCAAGTTTATTCACAAGAGAAACAAAATCCTCAGCAACATCCATCTTCCATTGATTGTCCCGCTCAACAACAGTTATACCAGACTCGCGATATTTATCCTGCAAATCACCAAGAATCTTCCGCAAAAGAATAGGACTTAAATCAGTCAGCGAAACAAGCTCTGGAAAAGATAGAAACCTCCCAGCAACAAAAAGTGCAGCTTCAACCTTCCGAATACTCTGAATCTCAAGATCAGCATCAATCTCATCAATACTTTTCTCGCTCACAAACGTTGAGACCATAATTCCCAAAGAAGAGGGGGAGTTTTAAATTTATGTATACAT
>CAYPUL010000010.1:0-1430 GCA_964413975.1 Candidatus Woesearchaeota archaeon | reverse complement strand
CGGAAATACATCACTGTAAAAGAGCAATAAGAATCCCTTCAATGACCGCCGCAATAATCAATAAAGGTATAATAATCATAAGAAAAACATTCATAGTTTGATAAAACCTTCTAATAAGAAGCTTCTTCACATCTCCCTTTCCTTGAAAAAAGCTAAGCCCGAGCTTAAGGCCAAGACCAAGAGAAAAGAGAACTGCTGGAAGCTCAAAAATACCATGAGGAAAGAGTTGTAACCAACTCGCAAGTCCAGAAAAGATATAGACCCGCGCAAGAACATATCCAATAACAATACCATTCCCAATCGTAGCCAACAAAGGAACAATACCAAACACAACCCCCAAAACAGCAACACCAAATGAAACAAAAAGATTATTCTGTAAAATAAAGAAAATCATCTCCAAGGTATTCAAATCCCGAGATTCCTCAAGAATCTGTGCGAGGATAGGCAGTATGTAAGGAGAAAGTTTTTCATAGAAAACAAAACCAACGAAAACACTCGCGAAAAAAAGAATGCAAACAAGGAGAATAGAAAAAAGAGATTCCCGAAGATACAAAAGCGCTTCTCGAAATTGTTTCTTCACATTTAATCTATTTTTTCCTAACATCTTATCGAATCATCCGCCTAAGGAGAAGAATTTTTTTATGATAAGTAAAACGCAAATAAAAACCATAAAACATACCGACCAAAAAGCCACTTGCGTGAGCAACATTACCAATTGGCCAATTTCCAAGAATACTAATAACCCAAATAAAAACGAGCATCAAAGGTACCATCAACCAAGCAGGCAGAGAAAAGAAAGGCAGAAAAATAATCATAAAACGAATGTGCGGAAGTAAAACAACATAGAGTCCTGCGAGCGCGAAAATAGCACCGGAAGCACCAACCATAAAAACATCAGGATTCCCAACAATACGCTCGCCAATCGGTGTAGTACCAAAAGATAAAGATAAAACAACAGAAGATAAACCTGCAAGAATACCTGCTCCAAGATACAAAAAGATAAAACGCTTTCTTCCAATGATGCGCTCTGCAAGCGTCCCCAACGAAAACAAAACCAACATGTTCAGAACAAGATGACCAAGTCCTCCATGAACAAACATATGAGTAAGAAGCGTCCATAACGAATCACCGCGAGCAATAGTACTCGGTCTCAAAGCAAAATAAGTGATAATCTGTTCATCAACAAACAATAAAATAAAAACAACTATAGATACAAAAACACTCAGAACAATAAAAGAAGCTACTGCTGAGAGATTCTGAGCTCGTTCATAAAACCCCCGCCCTTTTTTCATAGACAAAAACTCATCTCCTTTTTTTACTTCGACTCTTATGTCCAGTTCGTTCTCGCTTCTCCCGTTTACGACTTTTTTTCGAAAGACCTTTCTCTCCAAGTGATTTTATCAGATTCCTCCTCCGAATTCTCTTCAGCT
>CAYPUL010000009.1:0-16283 GCA_964413975.1 Candidatus Woesearchaeota archaeon | reverse complement strand
TCTGTTGGGATAATACCTCCTTTTTCTGGGAGATACATATCTCGGAGATTTGAAAGAATCTTTCCTTTATTAACAAGAGCTATACCGAAGGTGTGGGCTGTGCATTCAATGCCGAGGATCATATAAAAGATAAGAAAGGGAATGTTTTTAAAATTACGCACTCTCTCTGCGTATCAAAAGCTAACTAAAATAAAATAAATGGTTTTTATTTATCTCCTCTTCTTCTTGCGGCCGCCGCGGGACATCTTTGCCTCACATACGTTACCTTTCGCGTCAACGTAGTAAAGGTAACCGGGCTTTCTGCGGACGACGTTTCGTGCGATTATAGATCCCATTCACACCTCCTTTTTATTTTCCTTGTTATATTAAGGTAGTATTATTTTTTAATGTATTTAAATCTTTCCTCTATCGACGAAAAAGTCAATAATTCGTTTGTTTTTCTTATTCAAGGGTAGTTCGAGTAGACTTTTTGCTGGTTTTTTTGGTTTGACGAGCGCGGTGAATGGTTTTACAATGTGATAGTCAATGACATGGTTACTTTCGTCGAGCCAGAGAGCGAGAAAGGGGAAGAAAACAAAATACGAGTGGATTGCTCTCTGCTTTGGGGTTGTAAACTCGAAGAAAAGATTTTGTGTGTTTCTTGAGCGGAACATAAGCCCTCTGAATTTACCTAGATAGGATAACTTCTGTGCTTTTCTCTTAAAGATTCTCTTGCCTTTTTTTATTATCATGTAATATATTACGAAGGTTTTTATATATAGTTTGTGTTATTGGACAATGGTTTCCGAAATCCTTCAATTCACTCCTGGAGTGGTTTTTGTCTTGACGCTCATGGTTGTGATTGTTGCTCTTGTCATTCTTGTCGTTATTGAGCGGCGATTGTCGCGATCGCTTCTGCTGAAACGTCGACGGGATGATTATTTCTTTCAACAACAGATCAGTGTCTTTAAGGATTCTACAAGAGAACCTCAGGAGCGTCTTGTGTTTTTGGACGGACTTGCCCGCCAGTTTTTTCATGAGGCGTTTGGTGTTCGAAACGATTTGCAGTATGCAGAGCTTATTGAAGAATTGCGAAGAAAGAGAAAGTTAAAATCGGCACGTTTCTGTGAGATGATGCAGGAAGGGTTGTATGCTGGGGAGATTATTGATGCAAAAAAAGTTGATATGCTCGCTGTTTATTTAGAGTCTCTTATCGGAGAGTATAGAACAGCACAGAAACAGCGAAATGAGCTTCGTGAACGACGAAGTTTATTTGAACGTCTCTCGTTGGATAAGATTGAGGCACGAATCCAAGCGTTTTTCGTACGACCTGCTCCTCAGAAGATCCGCCTTCCACTCTCATTGCGGTCAGGGACATGGGAACATGATCAGGGAGAGAGTTTGGAGGTTCCTCAACCCTCTGAAGCTGTGAAACCGATTGATAAGACTCGTGAGAGTGTCCCTGTGTTTATGGCTGAGCCGCAGATTAAAAAGGTTTTCGTGAAGCCTAGAGTAAGGAGTGAGCCTGAGGTTTATCGGTATGTCAAGAGTTTGGATAATCTTGAACGGATAAAACAAAAGATTGATGAACGGCGGGAGTTGAACACCATTGGACAGCTTCGAACTAGGGCGCGTCTTGTTTGATGTTAAGGGAAAATGCGGTAGCGTGTGTTTCCTAAGATATATTCTGCAATGAGGAGGATAAGTGCTAGGAGAAGTGTGTATGGGGTGAGATCGAATGAGACTCGTTTTACTCTTAGATCGATAATCTCACTGAATGACTGCTGGAGCTCTTCTTTATTCTGTGCACGGAAGAATTTCCCTTCTGTATTGAATGATAGCCCTTTGAGAGAGTCTTCATCTAATTTCGAGAAACCAAAGCTTGTATTCCCTCCTTCTGGCGTCCCTAATCCTACTGTGTGGACAACTAGATCATTTTTATCTGCGTATGCAACTGCATCATCAATAGTTCCGATATTTATTCTGCCGTCGCTTAAGAGGATAACTGCCTTAGCATCTTCTTTGTCTAGGAGATTCGCTGCTGTTATGACTGCCTCATAGAGATCTGTTCCGCCAATGGAACTGAGTGGTATATTTTTTATTATCTGTTTCAGTATTGTTTTATCGTTTATGGGTGGTGTTTCTATAAATGCATTCCCTGAGAATGAGATAACACCTATCTCTGTTCCTGGTGCTGTTCTGTCTACAAATATGCTCGCTGTTTCTTTTGCAACCTCAAAACGATTTGGTGATATATCTATTGCTTCCATGCTTCGCGAGGCGTCAATAGCTAAGACAAATGAGAATGAGCTAGATTCGAGTGTTCGATGGAGTGTTATTCCCGCAAGCGAGAAAATAAGGAGTGTGGTAATTATTGCGGTGAGTATTAACATCGAGATGTTTTTGGATAGGATATCTATTCCTTTTACTCGGGCAATGGCTTCAAAGTTTGCAAAAATGAGCGCATGACTCCTTTTTCGTTTTAGCATTATAAAATGGATTATAATAAGTATAGGAATTACAATAAGAAAAATTAGAAATGCTGGTTTTGTAAAGGTAATCGCGGCCATTATATAACCTCTCGCACCCTTTCTTTTAAGAATTCGGCAAGCCTGGGAGCAAACGGTTCTGCGGTTGAGAGATTGATGAGGTCGATATGGCTCTCGCGACAGAGTTGCGAGAATTCATTTGTCTGTTTCTGAACGATGCGCTCGTACATTTGTTTTGCAACCTTTGGATTCACGAGAAGCTGTTGGCCTGTTTTTGCATCTTCGATTACGACTTCTGCTGTGATATCGGGGAGTGTATAGTCTAGTTTGTCTTTTATTCTCATTGCTAGGGTTTCAAATTTTTTTGCTACGAATGACAGATTACTTTTTGCTTTTTCGTTGAGGACGAGAAAATCTGAAATAATGATAATTGAAACAAGTGATGACTGAATGTAGGTTAGTACGAACTCAAGTGCGTCTGCGAGATTTGCTCTCCCCCCATAAATGAATGGGTCAGTGATGTTGGCAGCGCAGTAATGAAACTGTTGCATGCCTCGTGCAGGAGGAATAAACTTTTTTATTCTATCACTAAAGAGTAAGATGCCACAACGATCTCTAGCAGTTATGATAAGATGAATGAATGCTCCTGCGATTTCTGCTGCGTATTCGCACTTGAGCTTTTTTTCTGACCCAAAAATCATATTTTCACTTACATCTATGATAAAAAGCACTTGTCTATTTTGCTCTTCTTGATATTGTTTTATAATAAGCTTGTTAGTTCGTTTGCTTGCTTTCCAGTCAATGAGACTTGAATCATCATCTTGAGTGTAGTCTCGATAGCCTTCAAAATCTACACCTTTCCCTCGGACAAGGACTCGATAAAGCTTTTTTTTCAACTCAAATCCGCGCATCACTGAATGGAATTCTGTAATGCTTGAGGCGATATCTGCATTAAACGATCTAGGTGACATAGTTGTTTCTCTCAAGGTGCATGAACAATCTTGAGGATCTCTTCTATTATATTGTCGGTTGTGAGTTTTTCTGCTTGTGCTTTGTAGGTAAGGATAAGACGATGCCGTAATACCTCGTGTGCGACGCGAACAACATCATGAGGGATTACATAATTTCTTCCTTGGAGGAGTGCTTCTGCTTTTGCAGCAATGTATAAGGCAATACTGGCTCGTGGTGATGCGCCGAGTTCAATATGACCTCCGTAAACAAAATCTTTCTCTCGTGTTTTTTTAACAATACGAAGGATATATTGTTTTATCTTTTTATCTAAGTAGATATGGTGAGTAAGCTGTTGCATCTTCAGTATCTTTGTTGGTGAAATAATTGATTTAAGATCAATATCCTCTAGTTTTCTGAATGTAACATTCTCTTCCATAATACGCTCTTCGTGTGTTTCATGAGGATAACTAAATACTATCTTGAAAATAAAACGATCTACTTGCGCTTCTGGGAGTGTGTAGACGCCTTCTGTTTCGATTGGATTTTGACTCGCCATAACAAAAAAAGGTTTGGGAAGTGAAAATGTCTCGTTCCCGAGTGTGACGATACCTTCTTGCATTGCTTCTAGGAGTGCTGACTGTGTTTTTGGAGGACTCCGATTGATCTCGTCTGCAATAATGAAGTTTGCGAAGATCGGTCCTTTTATAACCTCAAATCCGCGTTGCGGATTATAAGTCGTGATTCCGATAATATCTGCAGGGAGAAGATCTACTGTGAACTGGATACGTTTCGCGCTGCAGCCGCTGACCCGCGCGAGTGCTTTGATTGCTAATGTTTTTGCAATACCGGGGATACCTTCAACAAGAACATGACCATCACAGAGAACTGCACGAATTAGTGAGTCAGCAACTTCTTCGTGACCAAAAAAGACTTTTCCTATCTCTTGTTTTATCTTGGTGATGGTTTCTTTTACCTCTTTTACTTCTGCAGGACTTGCTCTGTGCGATGCTTCTTTCTTTCCCATGGACCTCTTTTCTTCTCGAAGAGAAAGGTGTGATGATTATTAAATCTTTTTATGTGTAACCTTCAAGCGCACGCCGGAGTTTGCGCTTTTGATAGTAATAATAACCGATCCCTATTCCGAATGCGAGGATGCTTGCGAAGCTTATGTATCCAAATAGGTTTTCTTCAATACGCTTCAAGGCGCGTGCCCTAGGTGGTTGTGCGATGGCGCGTTTGCATGCATCTAAAACCTCGTTGACTTTTCGCAGTGCTCCTCCCCTATCGCCTTTGTCAAGTATTTCGCGCGCTTCATCAATAAGTTCCTTGAGTTCTGTACACTCAGGATTGCCAATAACGAATTCCTCTGTAAAGATAATTCTTTCCTCTACATCTTCGTCCTCTTTGATGTCAATATAGAGTTTCCCCCAGTCACGGTACGGCGGATTTCTTACTGTTCCATTTATGGTGACTTCATAACGGCCTGCTTCTTTTGTGTCTATGTCGATAATGAGAACAACGTTTTCACGTGTTCCTGCAGGTAGGGATTGTATTGAGGAGCGATCAAACGAGGCAATGAGATCGCTCCGTAAGAGTCCATTTTTTGCGATTAGAGATTCTAGGAGGATATCGTTTAGATCGACATTCCCGTCATTCTCTAGTGTTACTGGGAGAATAAGGTGATCTTTCTTTTTTGCAGTTACTGGATCTGGGATAATAAGTTTTAGTGAGATAAGTCGATTGACTGTAACTGACGCTCCTCCGCCTCCTCCGCCTCCGCCACCTGATGTGGGCGTCGAAGTTGAGACTGGAACAGTTATATGGACAGTGAAGTTGTTGCTTACGTTCGATCGAAAGACTTGGGAGATATTGCTTCTGTTGAGTTCTAGCCCTAGGACAGTGAAGTTTGCGTGGGCCTCGCTCGTGACGCTAAAGTTTATGAGTGGTGTTGTCGTGTTTGTCCAGTTAACTATCGTAATGGTTATTGCTCCGCCTGCCGCATTTATTTGTGTGTGATTAAATCCGATTGTTTGATTTTGACAGGGATCAGAGGCATCGGTGTCTGTAAAGAAATCAGATAGTGTAACTGTTGCGACTCCTGAGCTAGATGTTATTGTTCGTGAGTTGCCACCAATCAATCCTGAATATCCAAGCGGATAATTTGTGTGATTAACTGTAAGATTCCATGTTGTTGTGTTGCTCAGTTTTGCGTTTGATATATTTAGTGTGATGTTTACTGTACCAGTGCACGTTGTTTCCTCAGTGAAGTTCGCGGTGAAGTTCCAGAGGAACATGGTGCCGTTGCCATTGCCTCGTGTTGAGTTTCTGAGGCCATTGCTGATATAGATACTGTAATTTACATTATCGCCAACAGTGTGATTAACGCTGAAGTTTAGCTGGACTGTGACGTTTTCTGCAAGATTTATCACTGCTGTTGTTGCTGGGACAAGGATAACTGGGAAATCGTAGACTGAAAGGTTAAAGAGATGATAATCGACTCTGCCTGTTGTATCATTTACTGAGATGTTGAACTGCCAACTTCCTGCGAAGGTGCGATTCATGGTAAAGTTGACAATGCCGCGTGTCGCATTAATAGTAAGAAAGTTGCCATTTGCAGTTAGGTTCGTGATTTGGAAGGTGAAGTTTGCGCCTGGAGAGGTTTCGTTTCCTTCCTCATCGTCAGTGACGTTAAAATCTACATAAAAGATTTCTTCTATGGATGTGTTGAGATTTCCGGTTTCATTTAGTTCTGGGATGTGTTCTGTTTTGAGGATAGTAAGATTAATATAAATGAGTGAGGAGACATTATTCGCGTCTGTTACATTGAAGGTTACGTTGTAGGTACCGACATCTGACTTGTTTGGTGTAAATGTTGTTGAGAATCTGCTGCGATTGTTACTGATAAAAACTGCACTGCCAAATGAGAAGAGAGAAGGATTCTGTGCGGTGACGATTGTTCTGTTCATTGTTAGACTCTCATTGTAGTAGCCGCGTTGTGCAACAAGGATTCGGAGATCGTCATCTTCTACAAATATTGAGATTGTGGTAACGTTGTCTTCGGTTGCATTCACATTCGAGGAGGTATCACGGGTTGCGTTTTGGATCGTTATAGGAGTGATAATCGCGGGATTGTCGTTGACATTACGAATAGAGAAATTAAATGTGAGTGGCACTGGTGTTACGCCGTCTGTTGCGTTTATCACGACTATATGGTGACCAACGTCTGCGTCTCTTGGTGTGAAGTTGATAATGCCTGTTGTTAGATTTACTGAGAAAGATGCAAAGGCAGTATCGTTTCTCCATGTAAAGTTAATGGTGTCTCCGTTTGGATCGGTTACATTTTTTGTCAGATTTAGATAGAATGACGTGTCCTCGTTAATAGTATGGTTTGTCCCTGTAGATGAATTCCACTCAGGCACTGTATTGCCTCGAATGCTAATAATAAAGAGCTTGGAATCCCGAGAGAAATTATTTGCGTCATTAACGCTGATGTTGATCGTGTGGTTTGTGCCACTGCCACCCGGGGCATAGTTTGTGTAAACATCAATTGCGAAAGTTGTCTTGTTTTTTTCAGCGATGTGTTCAAAGCGAGAGACATTTACCCAACTTGTATTTGATGAGATGTTAATCGATTCATTGTAAATGTGTTTACCAGTAATTAAGAGATCATCGTCGGTTGCGTTGATTAATATCGTGTAGTTATTTGTTGTGAAAGCTGTTAGATTACTGATTGTGTCTAGTGTTACAGAGTCATTGATATTGTAGACAAAGAAGTAAAATGTTGTAGAGTTTTTTCGGAGCGGTGTTGTAGTGTCCTCTAGTGTTATGTTCACTGACCAGTTTCCGACGTCTACGTCTCGTGGTGTGAAGTTTACTAATGCGGTACCATTAAACTGGAGTGTCACATTGACTGGGACTTGTGTTCTATTTGTTGGCGAGGACATGTTAAAGGTAAAAAAGGTATAGTTCGCGATAAGGGTAATGTTGTTTGTTTCATCTAGATCACTGACATTAATATAGCAGCTAAAGGGTGTGTCTTCAGTTGCGTTTCGCTCATTATCACAGGTGTAACGGAAGTATGGGGCTAGATTGAGATTGATTACAGTGAAGTTTATGAGCATGCTTGCTGTTGCATTTGGTGTTCCTGAATCTCTAGCGCTTACATTTATAGTGTAGTTTCCTACATCATTTCTCGTTGGTGTGAAACTAATGTTGACAACGCCGGTTGTAGTTCCGTTTGCGGTGTACTGAGAGGTATTAAAAAGAACGCAGTTTGATCCGCGGTTGGACCAGCTTGCAACGATGCAGCTGACAAAAGTAAAGCTTATGTTATATTGGGTGTTATTTTCTTCATCTGTAACGTTAAAGAGATATTCGAATAATTCTGTTGCGTTGAAACTTCTGTTATTAAGACCTTGGAGTACTGGGAGATCGTTAACGCCGGTTATGTTTACTCTGAGGATGGCAGTGTCTTCTGCATTCTCGTTATCTCGAACAATAAGACGGACTTGGCGCGTGCCATTGTTGAAGGAGTTGGTAACGTTAATCTCGAGCATTCCTGATGCATTGTTAAGGGTGAAGTTATTTAGGGTAGTGTTTGTTGTACTATTCAGATAGGTTAGGACGTCGTTGGTGTCTGGTTCAGTAATGTTTTTTGTGAAGTTATAGTAACAGGCAGTATCCTCGGTACAGGACCAGTAGTCGTCATTTAAGTTGTTGCCATCGAAGTTGATATAGTCTCCTCCGAAATCACTAAAGATTGAGGGTGCTGTGTTTCTGATAACAAATGTTTCATTTGTTGAGATGTTTCCGATGAGGCTGGTACAGCTTACGTTAAACTGGTGTGTTCCCTTGGTGTTGAAAGAGCGGTTGTAGTCCCACCGGAGGGAGCTCTGATTGAATGTCATGTTGGTTAGTGCTGAGTATGTGCCGCTGAAATTAAATTGAATTTGACAGAGACCGGTTTCATAGCTCGCGTTGAGGGCTATTCCGGTAGTGTTTGTAAAGTTTGCGAAGAATGAGAAATTTAGATTGCTAAAGCGGTTTTCGCTGTCGGTTGCGTCTGCAATAGTTAGGTTTACTGTACTACTTGAACTTGATGTTTGTGCGATTGTCCTTACTGCGCTTATAGTTAGGAGAATTGCTCCCGCGATCAGTGAGTAATATACGAGAACTCCTACTCGTGAATTGGCCTCTTTTTTTCCCATACTCTGATTTAGAATGGAGAGCTCGGCAGTATTAAAACTTTGCTTTGATCTTTTTCGCACGTATTCGTGCGTATATGGCTAGTGATCCTGTAAGAGTAACTAGCAGCCAGAGTATTATGGCTAGGAAGGTGGGTGCTAGATGGAATGATTCTTTTCTGCATGGTTTGCAGGGACCGCCGCAATCGATAGCTTGTTCTTCTATATCCTTTATTGTATTGTAGCATGCTGAGCAGTATTTTGTCTCTCCTTGTGTGAAGGTTATATCTAGTCTCTGATCTTTAAGATTCTCTAGTGCTACTTTCACCAGGGTTCGTTGTGTTGATGGATCCTTGGCAACAAGATACTCGATTCCACATTCTTCTATTTTTTTTATCTCTAGCGTTGTGGTATCTTTACAGATATCCTCTTCTGTGAAGGAGTCGACACAATTGTTTATGTCTGCACATTCTCGTACGCTATATCCTCCAAAGATTATTTTTCCTCCTATAATGTCGGTCGTTTTTTCAGTATAAACACATTGGCTCCAGTCAGAGCACTCTATCTGAGGACGACAGTTGCGTGCGTCGCCACAGAATCTTCGTTCTATGAGTTTCTGACGATTGCAGTGTATGTCGGTGCATTCTCGAGCTTGAAGTCCTTCGCTACACTCGGTCCAGTTACCGCAGAGATACATAGGGAAACATTCTTCAGCTTTCAATGTTGGGAGGAGAGCTAGTGTTATGATAAACACTAATGTTATTAATATCCTTCTTTCCATAGTCTCCTTGAGAAGAGCGCTCTCCTCTCGTCATATCTCCTGTTTGTAAGCTGTTTCCTCTTTCTTGCGATTTGTATTATTGTGAGAAGGATAATGATTAAGAGGAGAAGGAGGATTATCCAGAATGAATAGCGGATACTCTTTTTTTCAATGATACGTTCGATTGCTGGCTTCTCGGCAACACACTGCCATGGGCAGGGACCGCCGCAGTCAACGTCCTGTTCTCCTTGATTTTGAATGCCGTCTGAGCAGGTTGCACAGGGCTTGCAGGGACCGCCGCAGTCAACTAGGAATTCGCACTGGTTGCGGTGACAGTTTTTTACACCATCGTTGCAACTTGGCTGCTCGACAAATGTGCATGCATCAATGCTGTTTGGTTTGTAGAGTGTTCGATTACATGTATTCACGTCAATACATGAACGAATCTGGAAACCGCAACTTGTCTTATCTAGAGTAAGGGTGGTACAGTTCTTCGACACCATGCGATAGTCTTCTCTGTTGATGATGCCGATCTCGAGTGAAAGCTCGGTATTTTGACAGACGTTCCAATCGCCGCATCCCCATTTCGGGACACAGACACTAACACTCTGTCCGCCGCCGGCGCCACCTGCAGCACCTACTGGACAGGTAACTTCTCTTACTGTAACATTCCATTGAACTGAGTCATTGAGAAGCCCGTCGGTTATCTCTGCCTTGACTCTATGAGACCCTGAAACATCACAGCCGAATGCAAGTGAGAGTTGACCGTTGTTCGAATCGGAATCTCTTTCTCTGAATGAGCCGTCGACATACCAGTAGATGTCAGGGATTGTACTATCTGGATCATGGGTTGAAACATTGTAGGTTACAGTGGTTGTTCCATCGAATCGCGGCGTTTGATTTGTTGGAGAGTATGCGGTTATGGTTGGTGCACGATTTGCGTCGGTTACAGTTAGTGAGAATGTATCACATGCAGAACGATTCGTGCCTGCAAGAGCGCCGCAAATAGTGAGATTCGGATGAACATAAGTAAGATTACGATCGTTCACACAGACAAGGATGGTGTAGTTCCCGAGATGGCTTGAGGTTGGCGTGTAGTTAATGACGCCTAATTGCGTAATGTTAAATCGTTGTGTTCCTGAAGTGAATGTTATGTTGAACGATACATTTCCGGTTGTCCTATTACCGTCTTCTGTGTCTGTGATGTCTATCTCTTCGTAGAATGTTGAGTTTGAGCCATTCAAGTAAACTGTTCTGACACCGACATCTTCTATTGTTGGCGCGTTATTTATCTCTAAGACTGTTATGTTTATTTGTCTTGTGTCAACATATTGGCCGTCGCTTACTGAGAGCGTCTCTCGATAGGTTGTATTCACGTGTGTTTTATTTAGTGTCCCTGAGAAGATTTCTCCGTGGATATGCGTTAGAAGGGTTGCTATTGTTTCGTTTATCTTGTTTACAAAGAATGGGTCTTTGGGTGAGATATCTGGGGTAAGGGAATCTTCGTCGCCATCGGTTGCATTAAAGACGCGTGAGAATGCTGCGCCTTCGCATGCGAAGAATGTATTGTTAATTGTATCTATTCTTGGTGCAGAATTATTTACATTGATATAGAAAAGTACTTCTGTGGTAACATTCGTCCCTGTTGTTTCGTTTACATAGACTGTTAGATTGTTTGACCAACGAACTGCTACGATACTCGCGTTTGGTGTAAAAAGAACACTTTGGTTTATTGTTGTGCTGTGTTTGATATCTCTCAGTGTGTATCGCCAGGTTGCATTTGACGTGAAATCTCCTGAGACATTTAGACCAAGCGAATAAGTACTGCCGATAGTAAAATTATAGGTTGTGTTTTGCGGACTTTGGATTGTAATTGTACGGCCAATAATGAATAGGTTGATTGCGCCAGTCGCTGCTTCTGAGAGCGGATGGATAAGGAGAAGCGTTAGAATCATGAAGAGAATCAGCGCTGCAGCTCCATGAATTGGAATATTCCTCTTTTTCATGATAGAAATAGTATCTGAATGTATTTAAAGATTCCTTGTATGTTTGCGTGGCATTTGTTCGTTAAGATTCCTTGTTTTCTGCGTGTTTGCTTTTCCTGATTGTTGTTTCGTGAGTCCTTTTTTAAGATCCTCTTTTTCTTTTCTGATCTCCTGTTCTAGTTCTTCGAGGCGCTTTAGTTCTTCTTCTACCTCACCCTTTGATGATGGTTCTCTTGCTACTTGAGCGCCGGGAATACCTTGTATCGGGAGATGTTTCATGACATCAACCAGCGACACCTTTTCTATCTTGAGGATTGTCTTTGATTCATCCTCAACGTGTGACTTTAGAATTTCCATACCTGTCAGGATGCAGTTGATATTCCATATCTTTTTTCCTCCGATATTCTGAATGACTGCGACGATCTTTCTAATATCCTCAGACATATTACGATTCCGCATCTCGTCGGTAAGAATGCCGGGGAGTGCGTCAAGGTCTATATTCGTGTTTAAATCTAGAGAGTTTGGTGGTCTGCCTGATAGCATGTCGAGAATTTTGATTTGAATGCCGTGATCAAGGGTGAATGCTGCCATTTTCTTCACTGAGGGCATGTAGTAATCAACTTGGTGGATATGTTTTCCTGTCTCTAGATCTAGGACAAAGAAGCCTGCTGCCATAAATGAGTTTGGGTATTTTGTCATGAATTCTTTAAACTCTTTTGATTTCTTTAACCGCTCAACATAGGGTTTTATTTTCATAACCTAGAGAGATAAGCTTGCTTTATATTCTTTTCTCTATTTTTTCTTTTAGTTCTATGAGGAGCTTTTCTGGTTTCACGCCAAATTCTGGTTTTTTGCCTCGTGCTCTCACTGCGAGGGTTTTTGTCTCTTCTTCTTTATCGCCAATAACAATGATATAGGGTATTCGCATAATCTCTGCCTGTCTTATTTTCTCGCTTAGTGTTGTTTGATCGAAGTCTCTGTCGATTCTTAACTCTGGGATTGTCTCTCCGAATTGATTAAGGATTTTTTCTGCTGTTTTTGTATTCCGATCAGTGAAGTTTATTATTCGTACTTGAATAGGGGAAAGCCATAACGGAAGCGCTCCATTTAGGTGTTCTAAAAGGATTCCAATAAATCTCTCCATTGAACCGAAGATAACTCGGTGGAGGAGTATTGGCCTATGGGCTTTATTATCTTTGCCTGTATACTCTAGTTCAAATAGTTCTGGAAGGTTGAAATCTAATTGGAGCGTTGAGCACTGCCATTCTCGGTTACGAGAATCTTTTATTTGAACATCTAAACTTGGGCCATAGAATTTTGCTTCACCTTTTTCTATGTCATATTTTAACTTTAGTTTTTTTAGACTGTTTGCGAGAGCGTCCTCAGCTTCTTTCCAGCGCGTGTTATCTCCCAGATACTTCGTTTTCTTTTCAGGGCTCTGTGTGCTGATAGTGAATCTGTAGCTGAAATTGAATTTGTTGAGTGTTTCTATAAACAGTTTTATAACGTTGATAATTTCTGATTCTTGTTGATCTTTTGTGCAGAAGATATGGGCGTCATCTTGCGTTAGTTTTACTACTCTGAATAATCCTGCCAACACTCCGGATAATTCTTTTCTATGAACAATGCCTAGTTCTGCTAGACGTAATGGAAGATCTTTGTAACTTCTTGTTTTTGTTCGATACACAAGCATTGCGCCTGGACAGTTCATTGGTTTGATTGCAGCATCTCTGCCTTCATATTCTGTTAGGAACATGTTTTCTTTGTAGAGGCGCCAGTGACCTGATACTTTCCAGAGCTTATTTTCTAGGACTTGGGGGGTTGAGATCTCTTGATAACCTGCTTTTTTGTGTATCTCGCGCCAGTATTTTACTAACTCGTTGAAGATTACAAGTCCATTGTGATGCCAGAAGACTGAACCTGGAGCAACCTCATTGAAACTAAAGAGATCGAGTTTTTGCCCGAGAATACGATGATCGTTTTCTTCTAGTTTTGATGTGTCGAGCTTTACGCGTGAGATCTCTCGCAATAATTGTGATGTGTTATACTCTTTTTCGGTTTGCTCTATGGTGTGTTTTCCTTTCACTTGAACTGTGTCTGTAGTGAAATTCTTTGATAACTCTGAAAGCGGGTGGCCTTTGACTTTTAATTCTAATTCCTTATAATAACCAAATGGTGCGCGGACTACGGTAAAGCCTTTCTTTCTAAGCGTGTGCTCTGCCTCTGTTAAATACTCAAGTGCCATTGTTGGTGGTGCTAGATTAGGCGAGAGATGTGCATAAGGATAGAGAACAATGTTTTTTGCTTTCACCTCGTTTGCTGTTTTGATTAATGATTCAACTAGATCTCTAATTGTTTGATCGTTATCTCCTGCTTCGACTGCTGTTAGAACAACAAGTGGCTCTTTAATCTCTTGTTCTTTGAAATCCTTTAACTCTTCTGCTTTCTGGATTGCTTTTTTTAGTGGCTTGAATTTTACATAGTCACAGTGCAACGTTAGTATTTTCATTGCTTAGAGAAGATTGTGGGGTATTAAAGGATTATGTTGCGATGAAATTCTCTGTGTCTGTGATTTGACAGCTGATAATCCCTCCTTGTGGATTTAGTATGTTTGGAGTAATACTTATTATTCCTAGTATCGGTGATCCTGAAAACGTTACTGGTTGATTCGGATTTGAGGCATGGGTTATGTCAGGGACAGCAAGCACATAGGGTGGTGTGAACGATAAAAGCTGTGATGCTGTTCCTTGATACGATGAACCTAGGTTTTGGAATGAATATAAATAATATAGGTTAACTTGAACGTTCATAGATTGTATCGTCAGTTGATTCGGATTTATTATATCGAATGCTATATATTCTGTTTGGCTGCGGGTAGGAGTATTTGGACAGAGATTTGAACCGCAATTACTATAGTATGGTCCTGGTGCTATGGTTATTGTGTTGCAGAGAGAAGAAGGTGGGCATTGTGGATCATTGAGGATCGTACATCCATTCGGACAGCCGCCGCCTGCGCCGCAGAGTGTTGGGTTGTTGCCTCCTCCTGGAGGGCCTCCTCGTAAGATATTTGTTGGACCGCGTTGATTCGTGATTAGCAAAGGTGTTGTTCCACCTTGTGTTGGTTGTGTTTGAGAGGTCGGAGAAATCCTACTTGCTAATGCAACAGGGGTGCAGAATATTATGTTATTATCTTGGGCTTGGATAAACGCTGAGACTTCAACAGTTTCAATCGGTGTTGATAACTGTGGATTATTTATTGGGATACCATAAGTTATTGTTTCGAGTTCTTGTGGTACGTTTACTGCGGTGCTTGTACTATCACTAATAACGCCGACCTTCCCTGTTGGTTCTTTACCATTCACTAAGAATGATAAGTCAATTAGGTTTGCTGCACCAGGACCGCGGTAGAGCATCAGTGCGAGACCTGGTCCACTTGATGATCCGATGTTGTTTGTGATTAATTCCATCTTTCTTATTTCGAAATTTAGATTGAAACAATCAATTGGTGAGAGTTGAGTACCTTGTTTTGATAGCAGTGTAGAAATTGTTGCCTAGATGATTGCAACTGCTGCTAGTGCCAGTAATATAATTAAGAGTGATGTAATGATATTCGAAAGTCCTCTTTTTGCTATCATTTAGTATAGTGACTAGTTTTTATATATCAAACAACAGGTTAAAAATACTTTCGTTTCTGTTATTGAATAATTAATCCATAATTATCACAAAATATGTATGTGGACTGTGCCCCTTAAATCACGCTTTTTACTACCAACCTGGTATGCTTTGTCCTACCCATCTTTTACGTCCGCCAGTTCCAAACCAATTTTGAGCGAAGGCTGTTGCGTCTGCAATGCTTACTGCATTACTACCATCGATGTCTATAAGCTCTGTATTTCTAGGTCCTCTATATTCATTACCAAAGGCCGTTGCATCTCCTATTCTGACCACTCCTGTTTGATCTATATCATCTGGAAGGTGTGCGACATATATTGTTGTTAGTATCGACTGTGGTGGTGAACCGCCTGGGTTATTTGCTACTAACTTAATTGTTGTTTTCTCCTGTAAAGGTACGCCTCCGCTTAATTTAAGGTTATATTTATATCTGCTGGGAGTTGTTCCGATTTGTGTCCAACTTGTGATTGTTGGAGGAACCCCAGATGTGGTTTGTATATTTGAAGTTCCATCGAGTGTTACTCCTGGATGTGATAATTCTACAATTATGGTATCAAATGGTACATTATCTCCTAAAGGAGAGATAAATTTGTGAGAAGCTGAACCAAGATCGTTCATAATACTCTTGAGTACTACAACTCCAGGAATACAGCCATCAGTTAGATCATCATTACAATTCTCATCAATGAGGTTACCACACACCTCTGTTGCTCCCGGATTAATGTTTAGATTATTATCGTTACAGTCAACCAGAGTACCACAACCAGCAGTCTTGAAACCATCATTATCTGCATCAGTACACGTGCCTAGTGGAGGTAGTTGTTGGAAGATGTAATCATTAATATCTGCTAGTGATTCAACTCTACCAGGACAATCTTGATAACCTCCTCCTTGCTTTGCTATAACAGGAGTTAATATTACATAAGGACTTCCGGTAGTAGGAGGGGTAATACTGGGTTCACTGACTATATATCGCTTTGTAGTGCCGCTAGCTAAAGGCTGTGTGGTGTATAAATCGCCTGTTATCTGGCATCCAAGATCTATGTATGGACACTGAATCTTTCCATCAAACCCGCCTCCAATATGGTCAATTTTTACTCCGGCTAGTTGAGTTGTTCCACCGGTTCTAGTAACATCTAAAAACAAGAAATCCATAAGTTGTGCCGGTGGATCGCCATAGTAAACTTTTGGATCAATTGTAAATGTACCTATGTTTGCACATGCTGGCGCTGGCGTTGGGCAAGTTGCTGGACGGCAGCTATTA
>CAYPUL010000008.1:13841-16373 GCA_964413975.1 Candidatus Woesearchaeota archaeon | reverse complement strand
ATAGAGCTGCTGTGTACAATCCAAGGAAACAAGGATCTCAGCATGCAGCTACTAAAAGCCGCATTGATTTACTATTCAAAGAAACCTTCCTCCATGCGTCATTATTCTCTAAGAATCAAAATACAACCCAATAACAAAAATACCAAGTAAAATAATCGCAATCAAGAGCATACTGCTCAATAATACAAAAAACGCCCGCCACTTTGATATATCGTGTTTTATCGACAATCCATACAACATAAGAACAAAACTCCATGGCGCTGTAACAGGCGTAAAAAGAACACTCGGCGTCAAACTATAAATACACGTGCTATATGTCGCTCCATACTGCCCACTACCACCGTACAACTTTACAAACAGATGCATAAACAAACCAACCAGAAACATGAAGAGTGGTATAATAATGAATATAATCAATGCATATGACATCACGAACAATACGCGCGTAGCACCGAGCGCAGCAGATAGCCCATCGAAGACATCCTTTGCATCCAAAGAAATGAACGATTCTTCTAAATCCACCAGAAGAGAACTCACAAAAAGAACAATAAGAAGCACCCCAAGAATAAAAGGTACAAAAGAAATAATCAGATGATACTGAAATGCAGGCCCTTCTCCCTCCTCTTTCGTCTTCTCAAATAACTCATGTGGATGCGCAATCGACTTTCCAATCTTATGAAAAACTCCAATATGTTCAAAGGTCTTTTTAACAATAACGCGCTGTTCAGATTGTTGCTGCTGAGGCACAAGCATCTCACGCTTATCCTGAGACTCAAGAACAGAAGCGGCAACTGCTTCATTCACATCACTCTCAGAAAATCCTCGTTCCAACAGTTTTTGTTTTAAAAGGTTTAGGGAAAATCCTCTTCGCATTCCCTCACATAAATAATCAACAACCTTCTGATTCACCATACTTTTAGATACCTCAACCCACAAAAGAGAACATTCTTTTTATAACTTATGGTTTTACTCACAAGCGAGGATTTTTTTTCCGTCGTGTAGCCATCACAATAAACCAAATAACAAGGCCGATGCCAATAAGGAAGAATGCTATCAGACTTATAAGTCCTCGTGACGAGATTCTTTGTTTAGGCTCTTGCGGTACAGTTTCTGGCGAAGCAGACACAGGTTCAGCAGGCTCCTCTTCAGGAGGCGCCACCGGCGCACTCTCAGATGGCCGAGGAATCTCTTCTCGAATACTCTTTATAGTCACATCAGCTCTCCCAACAGCACTGATAGCATTCAAGGTAACTAGAAGATCATAATAATTATCTTCGGTAACATCAAACTTTTTTGATTCTCCAACACTAAGAGTAACACGCTGCGGTGTTGATGACACCTCAATCGTCGCCTTCTTCGCTTTCTTATCAACACTGACAACACCAACATGGTGAACACTACTCTCTCCGCCACCACCGCCACTACTACTTCCATCACCAGAGCTCACAATAGGCACATCGACACGCACACGCTCATTCTCCAATAACGACCGCACAACACCCTCTGCAACCTGCGCTCTTTCAACAACAATAGTCTTCACCCAATTAACATTCCCTTCTCCAGCACTTCCTGCTCCACTAGAACCGCCGCCCCCACCTCCGCTACTTCCACCGCCAGTAGATAATTCAACTGTATATTTAATGTCCTTACTCTCTGTATTTCCTGCATCATCAGTCGCGCTACAGGTCGTAGTATATGTTCCAGTATTCGCCGTTGATGGATTTACTGTAAAGGTCGGAGGAGCATCACCATCAAGATTATCAGTTGTTGTACACGTACACGTTATTGTCTTGTCTGACTGGACATTTGTTGGTGTGCATGAAAAGGTAATTGATGGTTTTGTTCTATCCAAAACAACAGATCGAGTAACTGTCGTATTCACATTACTTGCGTTATCCTTAAACGTGACATTATATGTAAAATTACCCTCGGCTAACCCAGTCCAATTAATTGTTCTAGTATCTATTGCAAGAGTTGTTTCATTAATCACAGCTGTAGCATTACGAAGAGTGAAGGTAACATTAGCTTCATTTCTATCAGCTCCGCTTATATTAACATAAATAGAGTTCACAGACAAACTAGTCTTATTCGCATTTGTTCCAACACCCAACGTTACATTTGGCAAGGTTGCATCAATTATAACCATCCTAGTAGCAAGCGTTGAATTCCTATTATTAGCACTATCATTGACGCTTACATTATAGAAGTAAACACCATCAGCTAACCCGGTAAGGTTATGCAATACAACACCACTAGTCGTTGTTAAATTAGTATTATTCAAATTAATACTAGAGTTAAATAGTGTGACATTAACAATATTCAAATTCGTCTCCGTAGCAGATACATTCACTAAAATAAACGGCCTTGGCACAAAGGTATAATTGGCATCAGTCCCAGCACCATAACTAGGCACAGGGAATGTTGTATCAACAGTAACAGTCCTCGTCAGAAGCGTTGAATTCCTATTATTAGCACTGTCATTGACGCTTACATTATAGAAGTAAACACCATCAGCTAACCCGGTAAGGTTAT
>CAYPUL010000008.1:7116-13741 GCA_964413975.1 Candidatus Woesearchaeota archaeon | reverse complement strand
TGCTAAATAAGAATTATTAGCATCAGTCCCAGCACCATAACTAGGCACAGGGAATGTTGTATCAACAGTAACAGTCCTCGTCAGAAGCGTTGAATTCCTATTATTAGCACTATCATTCACAGAAACATTAAAGTGATAAATCCCATCACCCAATGCACTAAAGTTATGTAATACAATCCCACTTGTTGTGGTAATATTCGTATTATTAAGAACAACAATACCTGTCCCATTAAACAGACTAATATTTACAATATTCAAATTAGTCTCAGTAGCCGAAGCATTAACCAAGATAAACGGTCGTGCTAAATAAGAATTATTAGCATCAGTCCCAGCACCATAACTAGGCACAGGGAATATCGTGTCTACCGTAAAAGTCCTTGTCTCTGTCGTATTTGTATTATTATATGTATCGTTAATACTAACATTGTAGAAGTACACACCATCACTCAAACTACTGAAATTCGCACTGAAGTTAGCTGCAAGAGAAGAAGTGAGCATACTCGACAAGTTAGTTGCATTAACCACAATCACAGTAGAATTAAATAGACTCGCAAGAAAGTTCTGAATCACACCATTATCCTCCCCGCTTACATTAAGGAATAAACTAGTAGCAGAAAGATAAGTATTATTTGCAGGTGTTCCTCCAACAAAGCGCGCAATCGAAGGCCGAGTCGTGTCATTAACAGTTACCGATACATTAGCTATACTAATGCCACTAACATTCACAATCGACACACTAAAATTATAGGTTCCTGGAGTAGCACCACTTGCGTTAAACCAAAAACTAGCTGAACTATTACTACCATTAATCAAAATACCTCCTGCACTGCTATTAATCCAGCTCAATACAGTGCTCGTATTAACAAACTGAATAGTAGTAGGTCCAAATGTTTGATTAGCAGTTTCATTAGTAAAAGTAAAACTGCTCGGCAATGTAATATTTATCTGAGTAATATTCGAAAGCTGGCCTCCCTCATTGAGACTCGTATTAACCGTAACATTATATAACCGACTTGTATCTTCGAGAACACTCACTGTTGTAGGACTAATCGATGCAGCAATAACACCATTAAGAAAAAGAATAGCATAAAAAACACTAACAAAAATAGAGATTACAAAGACGCGAATAAAAAGTTTTTTCTTCAGTTTCATCTATGCCTCTTTTCTACTGCTGCACTATCGCTTTATTTCTTTATAAATCTTTCTTCTGTCAAAAACCCAAAAAACAGCAACTTTAAATACCATATCTTGTTGATAAAAACGTGAGCCGAAGAGCTGACACAGAACTATTCCATTAAATTGGAAAGAACTGATACGAGTTCTTAGTTCTGAGGAAGGTCCGGGCATCCATTATGCAGAAGCATAAATGTACAGCGACTCGCGAAAGCGAACTGTCGTGAGGCAGAGCTCCAGAACAGAAACGACACAGCTTTCCTCGAGCAATGAACCATGCGGGAAGCACAGAAAGGAAAGATATGATGAAACGGCTGTCTTCGCTGATGCAAGAGCCATAGCCGCTCGCTAAGACAGATGTCAGCACATACTGTTCGCGTCACATCGCGAAGTATGACAAAACTCGGCCTACTCTCGGCTCACTTCTGCTCATATAGAATACAACAATTAATAGCACCATGTATATGCTCATGAAATTTGTCACCACCTTGCTCGCTTTATCCTCCAATTCTTTACCTTATCAAATATAATCCATAGTACATTATTAATGTGATGAACCAAATATTACTTTTACCTTACAACACACAATTCAATAGTACCGCTAAAGATTTAAAAGCAAGTTCACGCTCTAAGGTTATGGGCGGGTAGCTCAGTGGGAGAGCACACGACTGAAGCTCGTGCTGTCGGGGGTTCGATTCCCTCCCCGCCCATAACCTTATATAATTAAATCCACTGACACAAAAGAGGTGCACATGCCAAAAAAAAGAAAAACAACAAAGAGAAGAAAGTATTATTCCAAAAAGAAACGACGCGGCTAATCTCTAATAAATCTAGGAATAGTTTTCTTTATACTAAAACCGGTCCCACTACCCAAAGGACTAACAACCTTAGAGACAACACCATGAAGCGAATACGGTAATCTAATTAAACTAATAAATCCTCTTGAAACCCAAGGATCAATCGGAAATCCAGCAAAACGCTCGCTCAAAGCTCGTCGCTCTCTTTTCGTTAACAAAAACGCCCTCTTATCAAGAACATGAACATGAAATCCCCTTCCAGAATACACAAGCACAATCCTACTAAAATCAAATCGTTCCTTTAGGATCTCCTTGATCTTCAAAGCCCACCAGCGCGCCTTCGATAAACAATCTAAACAAACATCTCTTATTACACCATGATCGCACACAATGTTATCAGCATCAACATCAAACACCAATTCCTGCAAGGTCCAATCATGAAAACGAAGAGTCTGCAAAACTCTTTCAGGATTCTCGTACACATTCCGATCGTAATAAATATCCTCAGGAATGTATTTTTTTATCTTACTCTTCAACTCAGAAAACGGAATATACAACATAATGTCTTTTAATCTCTTATTAACAATAATCCCGCTCTCGCTCCCAGCATCAACAGCACATATCTGCGGATATCTCATCCCATTTTTTCGAAACCATCTCTTTACTTTTTCCAGATCAAACTCTTTCTCATAAAACTCTTTTCTCTCTTCAAGAGAAGCCACTCGAAACACCCCTATCATAGCGAAGATAAGCACAATGTTTATAAAACCTTTATGCTTTTCCACGAGATGAAAAAAGAGAGTGGGCACGAAGATACTCCTAAGCATATAGATAATTCATTCGGTGTTGCAGCAGTCGTGCTAGGAACAGTCGGAATTACCTCATCTGCAATCGGCTCGCTTATCTTAGGTATCGTCGCTCTAGTATTCGCAACAAAACAACAAAAGAAAACACCAAATAGCTGGGGAAAAGCAGGAAAAATACTTTCCATAATATCGCTCGCAATTGGTATTATCACTATAATTCTCATTATACACAACTACATCAAGAATCCGCTTGCTTACAATCAGCTCTTAAATCAATACCCACAGTGGAACATAGCGCCGCAATGATATCTAAAAGAAAAGCAGCAATCGAACTCTCAATTGGAACAGTAGTCATTATAGTTTTAGCAATGTCAATGCTAATCCTAGGCCTTGTATTAGTACGTTCAATCTTCAGGGGCGCAACAGAAAGTGTAGATGATCTCAATAGCAAGGTAAAGGCACAAATCACTTCACTCTTTGCAGATACAGACGCAAAAGTCGCTGTATTACTCGGCAACGATAAAACCGCCCGTATCAAAGCAGGAAGTGAATCATTTGGCATTGGTATTGGTGCCAAAACGCCTGATGGCGCCTCAGCAGGAAGCGCACGCGGCAGCAGGCTAAAGTACAAACTCTCTTTTCAACAAGATCAAAATTTTAGAAATTGCGCTCATGCAACTATGTTAGGATTGCAAGCAACAAAAAACCTTATGACAGAACCGCTTGACACGACGCTCGACTTTGATCAATTTGAGGGGTCAAACGCATTCGCGCTCATTACTCTTAAAATCCCTGAAGGAACAAAACTCTGCTCCCAAAAAGTATTCATCGACATCTATGACACACAAGCAACAACACCTAACGAAGCCTACACACGAGCCTTCTTTGTCTTTGAAGTAACTGAGGCAGGTTTCTTCAGCTAAGTTTAAAAACCCCTTCTTCCCTCAACCTCTATGGAAATCAAAGGTATAACTGACAGCTATACCAACTATAGATGGTTCTACACCTCCACAGGCAAACTCGTAGTCGGTGGCCGCTCAGCAATTCAAAACGATGAACTCCTGAAGAGACTAAAAGAGACAGGAAAAGACTTCATCGTCATGCACACACACGCCCCAGGTAGCCCTTTCACAGTTATTCTAGCCGAAAAAACAAAGATAAACTCCCAAGATATCGAAGAAACCGCAATCTTCACAGGTTGTTTCAGTAGAGCCTGGCGCGAAGCTAAAAAAACAACGATAGTAGACATCTTTTCTTTGAGCCAACTCGCAAAAGCTAGGCACATGAAGATCGGTACTTGGGGAGTTAAGGGGGTTATAGAACAGAGAACAGTTCCTCTCGAACTCGCCTTAATAAAACAGAAAGGCATCCTTCGTGCAGTCCCAGAAATAACGCTCAAGAAAAAGAAAGATATCTTATTTAAAATTCAACCAGGAAAAACAGACAAAGCAGCAATAGCATTAAAACTCCAGGTAGAACTCCCCAACGATCTCAAGCAAGAAGAACTCCTAACCGCACTCCCAACAGGTGGATTCGCCATCCTACGATGAGTAACGTTCCAACACAATTTCAAGTAGGTAAAAATGGCCTTACACAAGGCGTTATCGATTCTTTAACACTCTCACTCAAACATCACAATCAAGTACGAATCTCTCTCCTAAAAAGCACAGGCAGAGACCAAGAAAAAACAAAAACTCTTGCCTCAGAAATTCTCAACAGTCTTACTATACCTTGTACAGCACGCATATTAGGTTTCACAATCATCCTTATCAAGAGGAAGAAGTAACATTTATAAGCATCTTTCTTTACCTATCTCAAATCATGAATAAAGATATCAGAACTATCGAGCCGAAAAAATATAACGAATCTCTAGCAGCCGCAATAAAAAAGGAAAAACTTTTCGAGAAACCACCATGGGTAGATTTCGTGAAGACCTCAACACATAAACAACGTCCTACAATTGACCAAGACTTTTGGTATAAACGAGCAGCCAGCATCCTGAGACAATTGTATATAAGAAACATCGTTGGTGTTGAACGTCTTAGAACGCGCTACGGTGGAAGAAAAGACCGTGGTTCTCAGCCTCCAGAATTCAGAAAAGGAAGTGGAAAGATAATCAGAACAATCTTACAACAAGCAGAATCAGCAGGTCTTGTTGAAAAGGTAAAAGAAACAAAGCGTTTCGGCAGGCGTTTAACACAAAAAGGAAGAACCTTCCTAGAGTCAATTGCACAATGACAAAACACTATCAAAAAAAAGTTAAACTCTCCGTTTACAATAGGAGAACAAAATGGGCACCAATCTGGGTAGTTATCCGGAAGTATGGTCCTAAAAAGCGTATCCATCCTTCACAAATAACGAAACATCGCAGACACTGGCGCAGAACAAAGCTAAAAATAAAACCTAGGAGAATCAAGAAGAGTCATCTTGGATAAGATCATGGAAGAAACACAAACCATAGAACGAGAATATATCATACCCCTAAGAAGAGAATGGAGAAAAGTTGCCAACTACCGAAGAGCAGGAAGAGCCATAAAGGCAATAAAAAAATTCATCGCGCGACACATGAAAGTCCCAGATCATGACACGACAAAAGTCAAACTAGACATCTACCTTAACAATGAAATTTGGTTCCGCGGAAAGAAGAAGCCACCAGCAAAAATAAAGATAAGAGCAAAAAAAGAAAAAGATCTTGTTCTAGTGACACTCGCAGAACTTCCAGAACAACTCAAATACAGAAAACAAAAACACGAAAAAAGACTGGCACAACCTACAAAACAAGAGCAGAAACCAGAAAAACCACAAGAGCAAGAGGACAAGAAAACAGAACCAAATAAAGAAGAAAAGGAGAAAGAGAAGTCAGTCGCAGAAGTCAGAGCAGCAGAAGCAAAACAAGACGCAAAAGCTCAGAAACATCTAACCAAAGTAAAAGAGCCGCAAATCCAAAGAATGGCACTCAAGAAGTAATGAGAGAAAAAATAAAAACACAAGACGAAATTATATCTATCTCAGAAGATCTCAAACATCAAGGGAAAACACTCGTAACAACAAACGGCTCTTTCGACATACTCCACTACGCGCATGTAAATCTCCTCAACAAAGCAAAGAGAGAGGGCGACATTCTTATCGTTCTCCTCAACAGCGACACTTCAATAAAGAAATTCAAGGGAGAATCTCGCCCAATCATCCCACAAAAAGAGCGCGCACTCATGCTCGCAGCCCTTGAATGTGTAGATCATATTGTCATCTTCGATGAAGACAAGCCCCTATCCCTTCTTGAGAAAATAAAACCACATAAACACATAAAAGGCGGCAGTTTCATTCCAGAACGCATAGCAGAAGAGAAGTCTCTCCTCGCAAAGTGGAACGGGAAATTCATGACATTTGAATTAGAAGAGGGCTTTTCAACAACAAACATCATCCATCAAATCCTCACAAAGATAAAACAATAATTCTATAAAATGATATCCCTTAGCACACTTAGAGCAGAGATCAAAGCACACACAAATCCAAAGAAAGCCAGGGTTCTAAAAAACTTCTTCAAAACAGGCAAAGGCGAGTACGCAGAAGGAGATCTATTCCTAGGTATTACAGTCCCAGAATCTAGAAAACTCGCAAGGAAATTTTCCCCTATTCCCAACACAGATATAGAATCCCTGCTCAAATCAAGGTTCCACGAAGAACGTCTCATCGCGCTCCTAATACTTGTTCACAACTATCAACAATCATCTGAAAAACAAAACCTAGTAAATTTCTATCTAAAGAACACAAAATACATAAATAACTGGGATCTTGTAGATCTAACAGCAGATAAAATTCTTGGTCACTCACTAGAAAAAACAAACCGAA
>CAYPUL010000008.1:3650-7106 GCA_964413975.1 Candidatus Woesearchaeota archaeon | reverse complement strand
AAATATCCTTTATACGCTAGCACAATCTCTAAACATATGGGAGCGTAGAATTGCAATCATCGCAACCTTTCATTTTATCAAACAATATCAATTTGAAGACACACTAGCAATATCAAGAATCCTTCTTAAGGACAAACACGACCTTATTCAAAAAGCAGTTGGTTGGATGCTTCGCGAGGTAGGAAAAAGAAATCAAGATATCCTAGAAACTTTCTTGAAAGAGAATTACAAAACCATGCCAAGAACAATGTTACGTTACTCAATTGAGAAATTTCCTAAGGAAAAACAGCAAAAATATCTAAAAGGAGAAATATAACTATGAAACCAATATCAGAATTATTAAACTTCTCAATAATAAACATAGATAAACCAGTTGGTCCAACAAGTTTCCAAGTCTCTCAGTTTGTAAAAAATCAGCTTGGAATAAACAAAACCTCTCACTTCGGAACACTCGACCCAAAAGTATCAGGCGTCCTACCAATAGCACTTAAAAGAGCCTGTCGCCTCTCTGACTTCTTCATGCACCATGATAAAGAATATATAGGTATCATGCGCATCCACACCAATGTGAGTGAACAAAATCTCAAAAAAGAAATGCAATCCTTTATAGGAAAGATCACACAACTCCCACCAGTACGATCGCGTGTAAAGAGAGTAGAACGAATACGAGAAGTCAAACGCTTCCAGTTCCTAGAAAAAGAAGAAAGAGATGTTCTCTTCAAAGCAACTGTCCAAGCAGGTACTTATATAAGAAAACTCTGCGATGATCTAGGCAAACAAATAGGCGGCGCCCACATGCTTGAACTCAGAAGAACAAGAGCAGGCATATTCTCTGAGGAAACCTCAATAACGCTCTATGACTTTGGAAGAGCACTCAACGATTATAAAAACGGAAATGAATCTCAGTTAAGAAAAATACTCATTCCCGCAGAAGAAGCAATCAAAGAAGTCCTCCCTAGTGCACAAATAAAAGAAAAAAGTCTCAGGCAACTCCTTACCGGAAAGCCAATCACAAGATCAGATATTATCAATCCACTACCTTCAGGAGATCATCTAGCTCTCTTCCACAACAGTCAACTCATTGCAATAGTTTATAAAGTTGCCGAAGGTGACATCATCGCTCGCCCAAGCTTTGTATTCAACTGACAATATGAGAGAGTTTATCTATTACTCAAGAACAGCACCAACAGCAGGCAGTTATATCAAAGAGGATCTCCAAGAATCAGGCCGCATCGATATTGCAATCCACACAGTTATTGCAACCTTTTTTCTCAGTCAAGCAATCAGGACAGATGCTCGTTTACATCTAATCTTCACAGGCCCTCCAACACCACCTAGACACATAGAATTACACCCAGTACATGAAGGAAAAACAGGAATCGATAAAATCTACATCTCAAAAAAGAACATCTCTTCTATCTTAAAAAAGATGCTCTATAAATACCGAGAAGGTATTAAGCGTGAGGTCTTTCCAGGTTTTTGGATAGAAAAAAAGTCCTTCCTCGATCTGGTAGAAGAACTCGCAGCACAGAATAGAGATCTTTACACGTTAGACTCACGAGGCGAAGATATCCGAGAAACCAGAATCAAAGAGAACCCAATCTTTATTCTCGGCGATCATCGCGGTCTTCCAGCCAAAGAGCTCAAGCGTCTCAAAACACGCTCAAAACAAATCTCAATAGGAAAAAGAACATACTTCGCATCACAAACAATCGCAATCGTTAATAACGAACTCGACCGAAGAGAAGACCAAAGACTATAATCAACAATAAGAATAATTAAAAACTCCTTGCCATACAAAAATTCTATGGCAAAAGGAGCCTCAATCCGTTTCCAATCTTACTCATCAACACTACCAAGACTTCTTGATATCTTGAAACTCGACCGAGAATTAAAAAAGTACGATAAGATTGTTATAAAACCTTTCCTAGATATAGACGAAGACAGAGCAGCCAGCAGAGAATTTATCGAACCACTCATTAAATTCTGTCTCGTGCATAAAAACCCAGTTACAGAACTCTTTATCGCAGAAGGGGCAGATGGCAGTGACACGACAGAACTCTTCGAAACACACCACTACAAAAAACTTGCAGAACAATACTCAATCGGCCTCATAGATCTCAATGATGCAGAAACAGAGCCCATTGGCAATAACAACTTTTTAAAATTCTCAGAGATCCACTATCCAAAACTCCTGAAAGAGAGTTTTGTTATTACCGCAGCAAAACTAGCAGATCATCCAGAAACAGGAATAGCAGGAACTCTTTCTACAATGCTCAGCGCATTTCCCGCAGATCACTACAGCGGATTCTTCACAAAAAAGAAGATAAAAATCAGAAAATGGCCAATAAAGTACGCAATACACGACATCAACCTCTGTAAGATGCCTGACTTCGCAGTTGTTGACGCCTCTTCCAAAGGTGTAATCCTAGCAGGCCTCCCGCTCGAGATCGACAAACAATCCGCAAAACTCCTAGGTTACGACTGGAAGACTATCGACTACCTCCGCCTCCTCCACGAAACCCTTCTCTCAGAAGAACAAGCAGACAATAACAAGACAGCGTAAAATATATTAAGAGAACTCCATCCCTAAGTACATGAAAAAGTCAATGCGTCTCTTTCTAACCGGATCAGTACAGAGTCTATTTTTCGAGCAATTTGTGAAGAATCATGCCGATGAACACAAAGTAAAGGGCTTCTTAAGAAAGAGAGAAGACGGGAGAATTGAGATCTTTCTTGAAGGAGACAAACAGAAAGTTGACATTCTTACAGAGATCTGTAAGCACGGTCCTAAATACGCGCATATTAGAAATGTAGAAGAACAGCCAGAACCATTCCAAGGTTTCACAGAATTCAAGATTCTTAAAATATAAAAACAACAAGGAAAGCGATTTAATAATTAAGTTAGGTCATCATCGCTATCATCTGAGTCATCGTCGTCTGAGTCATCATCATCGTCTTCATCGCTTTCTTCCTCTTCTTCATTACTACGATCCATACATCACCCCCGAAAAGAATAACAAACAATCCTATTTAAACTTTATTTTCATTCAATGAATACATTCCAACTCAACAAAAAAAGTATATAAACGCTTGTTTCTACTCTTCGAAATGAGCAGAGAGGATCAAATAGTTACCGAGCGTCTCAGGAAGGTAAAAGATCTAAAGTCACAAAACATAGACCCTTATCCACACTCATTCATAAAAAAAGATGACATAGCCGAAATCAGATATAAATATGACAGATTAAAATCAAACAAAAAATCATCTCATACTGTCAAAACAGCAGGCCGCATAGTCTTAACACGCGACTTTGGGAAAATAACCTTTGCAACTCTTCAAGATGCAACCGCAAAAATACAGCTAGTCATCCAAGAAAAAGAAACCCCCAACAAAACAAAAGAGTTCTTCAAAAGATACATTGACGTTGGAGATTTTGTCGGTGTTTCTGGCACG
>CAYPUL010000008.1:0-3640 GCA_964413975.1 Candidatus Woesearchaeota archaeon | reverse complement strand
CTATTCAAAACAGAGCGAGGCGAACTATCAATACTAGTAAAAGACCTAACACTCGTATCGAAGTCACTCAACCCCTTACCAGAAAAATGGCATGGCCTACAAGACAAAGAAGAGCGCTACAGAAAACGCCACCTAGATCTTATTATGAACCAAACAGTGAAAGAGGTATTCCAACAGCGAGCTTTCATTATCGATTCAATTCGGGAATTCCTCAAGGAAAAAAAATTCCAAGAAGTAGAGACTCCCTATCTCCAAACACTCTACGGCGGAGCAGAAGCTCGTCCATTCAAAACACACCTGAACGCGCTCAACATAGATCTATTTCTAGCAATCTCTCCAGAACTCTATCTCAAGAGACTCATAGTTGGCGGTCTCGAACGAGTCTTTACTATCGCACGAAACTTTAGGAATGAAGGAATTGACCGTTGGCACAATCCAGAGTTTACGATGCTCGAGCTCTACCAAGCCTACACAGATTACACTGACATGATGAAACTCTTTGAATCTCTGTACGAACATGTGTGCAAAAAGCTTCATGGAAAAACAAAATTAAACTATTCCAATACAGAAATAGATTTCAAATCACCTTGGAAGAGACTAACATTCTACGACGCACTAAAACACTATGCAAATATCGAAGCGAAAAGATTATCAATGCAAGAACTAGAGAGAATAGCAAGGAAGCATAATCTCTCTTTAAAAGAAAAAGATCGTGGTACAATATTAGCAGAACTATCAAAAGAGCTAGTTGAACCAAAACTAATTCAGCCAACCTTCCTTATTGACTATCCAAAAGAAACCTCTCCTCTATGTAAGGAAAAAAGAAATAATCCAGATCTAATCGAACGATTTGAACCATTCTGCCTTGGTGTAGAACTAGGAAATGCCTATACAGAGCTCAATGATCCAATAAAACAAAAAGAACTCCTTATCAAACAAGAACAACTCCTAAAAAAAGGAAATCAAGAAGCAAACCCCTATGACGAAGATTTTGTAAACGCTCTAGAAGTAGGAATGCCGCCAACAGGCGGACTCGGCCTAGGCATCGATCGAATGTGCATCCTTCTTACAAACTCTCACTCAATCCGCGATGTTATACTATTTCCCTTTATGAAACCACTCGCTGATAGCACAAAAGACAAAAAGGAGGTTCAGAATCATGGCTGATCTTATCATAAAAAGTAAAATCAAAGACGCCGTAAAAGGACTGAATGTCTCAGGAGATGTTCCAGAAGCCCTAAACAAAAAACTAACAAAACTTCTCGAAGAAGCAGCTGAACGCGCAAAAGCAAACGGTCGCAGAACCCTCCAAGCCCGCGATCTCTAACCTCCTAAACATATTTAAACATTCATATCCCAAGCTGTACAAATCATGGTTGCTGGAACTCCTAGACCTGTTGGAGGTTTGTCCAGTGGTTGCTGGAACTCCTAGAAACCCGCTGGAGGTTTGTAGATGCCAAACAATAAATCAAAAGGATCAAAAGCAGAGCGTGAACTTGTCAAGTTATTCACAGAACAAGGCTGGCGTGCGGTTCGTGTCGCAGGATCAGGTATTGGCGAAGACTCTCCATGCGACATCATAGCAGCAAAGCTCAACAAAAAAGGTTTCGCTATCGAGGTAAAATCAAGCAAAAAGCCAATTATCTACATAACAAAAGAACAAATCAACGATTTCATACTCTTCTCCTCAATTATCGGACTCAAACCAACAATAGCAACACGCTTTAACTACGAGGGTTGGCTCTTCCTCAAACCTAACCATCTTAAAGACACTGGCAAATACTGGGCGCTCTCGCTCCAAACAGCAAAAGAAAAAGGCAAACGATTCAGTCAATTCTTTGAAAAATAATTAAAAACTCTAAAACTCACTACCTCGTGCAACCACACTGCAAGTCCCAGAACGTGGTTGATTATTCTGTAGATCAGCGCATCTCACATGATAAGCAACATCTTGCTTCCAATCAACAAGATGAACATCTCGTTTTGTCGGATCCTGATAGACAAATGCAACACCATCATCAAAATTGTAATTACAACTCGTCAAAGAATACGCACACTTCGCAGGTTCATCACTAACAAGTACAAGTTTATCACTATCTCGATACACACGCGTCACTCGCGGCGCCTCCCGATCCACAAGGACATTGAACCGAACATCACTATACGCAGCATTCCCCCCAGCATCAATACATCGGATGTAATAAACATAGTTGCCACCCTCCAACGAAAGTATTTGATTATGGCTAAACCCTCCAGTTACCTCCATGTCAATGAAGCTACCAGTTACATCTTCATTCGAGAAGGAGCAAGTTGCAGCACCTTCATTTGCGCCATGCGCACTCTCAATCTCTAATGTAATAGGAACATCACGCGTTCCTCCTTTGATCGTTCCACTTGGTCCGCTCTTTGTTATTGACAACTCTTGCGTTCCTCGCAATACTAATGGAAAGCTCGTTGTCATCACATTTCGATCCTTCTCAGGTTTTCCAGGACGATCCTTGCATCTAAAGAAGAAATTATTATTCTCTAAATTCTTAATTCCCTTAAGCTCTCCAGAACACACATAATTCAATTCAGAATTAACCTGATATGACTGTGTAGCACAATCCATTGTATTCTCCATATCATCAAATGCTTTATCCAACTTACTCCACCTACACTCAGCAGGCTCATCCACATAAACCTCAATCGGCACACGATCAGCATTAAACTGAACAGGACTTCCTGATTCAATAGACGTCCTCTCAATCTGTGGTTGTTTCGTATCAGGACCTTTATCAACACAGAATCGAAACACAAACGCATCAACATTCCAATTACCATTAGCATCCTTACATCTAACATACAAGCTATACGTTCCATCATTATGAATCTCAGGTACAGCATCTCCCTCCTCATTAAACGGATCAGGCACTCGTAATCGCTGCGTATGGTCATATAAGAAAGAATTTGTCTCACCAAACAAGGAAGTCATCTCATCATATGTTTTTTTAATCTCATAATCAATCCTACATTGTGAAGGTTCATTTGTTATAATACCAAATTCTAACTTTGTAAACGCCTGTAAACATCCTTGCGATGCACCAAGACGAGAAATTTTCACACCTCGATTTGGCGGACGTATTGCATTATCAGGAACATATCGTAATTTCATCTCCTTTGGCTTCAACGCTTCATCCCACGGTTCAATCACAGGACTTGTTACATCCTCCTTTCCAACCCACGCACACACCTCTTCAGTTGTTCCTTTGTTCAACAACTCACATGCTTGTCCAAGACTCTTACACCTATATTCTGAACACGGTCGCAATGGATCTTTATTGCACTCTTCACACTTAGCTCCTCCTGACGGCGCTTCCCACGGCAAACACTCAAACCTTA
The DNA here is from genome assembly GCA_964413975.1 of Candidatus Woesearchaeota archaeon. GTDB lineage: Archaea > Nanobdellota > Nanobdellia > Pacearchaeales > GW2011-AR1 > UBA73. Next base: position 259 of record CAYPUL010000008.1, on the reverse strand, counting down.
TCAACTCCTTCTTCTCTTTCTTATACGTCGCCAAAAGCACAGCAACACCAACTCCAACCCCTGCCAAAATCCCAAACATCCCAGCGTGTGTAGCGAGTGTAGTACCAAGTAGTTCATGAGAAGCTAAAAAATAAAGAGAAGTCCCAGTAAACGTTCCTGCAAAACCAGACAATGCCAACGCTTTTGTATTCTTATCACTCAATCCTAACAAATTCCCAATAAGCAACAATCCTCCATAAACAATCCCTCCCCAAATTAA
>CAYPUL010000007.1:0-16446 GCA_964413975.1 Candidatus Woesearchaeota archaeon | reverse complement strand
CAAAATTTGATTATGCGCCTGTTAATTTAGATAAGACCTTAGTCATGCTTCCTCTAGGATTAATGGCTAAAAACCATGTTACTCCTATTGATCACCATTATTTTCAAAATTTTGATAATGAAGAATACGACATAGAAATCTACTCTCCAGGCGATGGATTTATTACAGAGATTGGTCATATGCCCGGAGCTAAAAACGGAGAAGATTATAGAGTTGTAATAGAACATACCTGTACTATCTCGAGTGTTTATATTCATCTCGGTATTTTTTCTGAGAAATTTAAAGAATACGCCCCAACTAATAACAGATATGCGAGTATTAGTATCCCAGTCACAGCAGGAGAAGTAATTGGTTATTATAAAAAAAATGTTGATTATAATTTAGTTGACAATGAAATAGTTTTAAAGGGTTTTGTAGTACCAGAAAATTACAATGCAGAATCCTGGAAGATACATGTTCCAAACACCTACGAATACTTCAATGAACCTATCAGAAATAAACTCATTGAGAAAAGTTTGCGCACAGCTGAACCAATTAGCGGAAAAATAGATTACGATATTGACGGGAAATTAGTTGGTAATTGGTTTTTAGAAGGGACAAATGGGTATGCTGGTTCTAGTACTAATAAAGAAGGATACTGGCTAGGACATCTATCTTTCGTATACGATGCTTATGATCCTAATAGAATTGTTATTTCAATAGGAAATTACAACAATGAAGAACAGAAGCAATTTGGCGCTGAAGAAAATTCTCCTAATCCTACCGATATTACTATAGAAGACGGATTAGTTAAATATGAGCTAATCGAATATGACTATATCACTCCAAATGGAAATTCGTGGGACAGAAAATCTTTAATAAAGGATTTGAAAACCAAGAGTTATGAAGTTGTACAAGGAGTTGTCCTAGTCCAGATGATTGAAAACAGAAGAATTAAGTTTGAGGCTTTTCCAGGAAAAACAGCTTCGCAAGTAAGTAAATTTACGCAAAATGCGAAGATTTATGAGAGATAAATATCCAAGTCAGAATTGTCTCTCCTTCCTCATCTCTTCCTCGCCATAGGTCGATAAAACAATCCAAACAACAATCCAAAAACCATTCCTGACAAATGAGCAATATTCCCTGTGTTATCAATAGGATTTCCAGTAAGAAAACCATACGCGCCCAACACATCTCCGACAGCCCAAATAATCCCTGCAACAAAGATAGGCATCGGAAGCCCAAACGCCCAGACAACCATCATTGGTCGAACAACAATCAACGCACCGATAACACCAAAAATCGCGCCACTTGCCCCTAAAGAAGAATCATAGAACATAATTGAAATAGCATTAGCCAAAATCCCTGAAACAAAAAACACTCTAAGAAATCCTCTTCCTCCAATAAAACGTTCAAGGATACTCCCGAACAATGCAAGCGCAAACAGATTAAAAATCAAATGTATTAGACTCCCATGTAAAAAAATCGCACTAACAAACCTCCACGGCTGAAGAAAAGAATTCTCGTCTAAAACAAATAGCTCACTAAACCATACAAAAAGAATCTGAAACAAAAAAACAAGCGCAATAATTCCACACAACTTCAGTGCATAAAACCTAAATCTACCACGCCTCATCATATGTACAAAAACCGTTACATTAAAAAACTATCCCCACACTCTATACCAATGGCGGTTGTAGTTTAACGGTAGAATGTCAGCTTGTGGCGCTGAAGACGTGGGTCCAACTCCCACCCTCCGCTTACCCACTACAATTAAAAAAATGTAATGTAGAGGGCAAAAAATAGGAAACAGAGCATTCCTGCTCGGTTTACACTCGCACTTTCAAAAACTTTAAATAGAACTGAAAGAGAACATAAAAATGCAATATCCAAGAGGAGATAAACAATGGGGGCGCCACCCAAACAAGAAAGATTGCCCAAAAGATAGAATTCCACTCTGGCAAGCACTCAATCCTTTTACACTTCATCTTAGCAATACGGAAAAGTACCTGCTAGAAGAGTATATAGCCTCGTACGAATCAACAAAAAATGATGTAGAGTATATAGCCTCGGACGAATCAACAAAAAATGATGTACTAAAGTCATCGAATGGTAGATACTACGTAAGATGTGACATCCCAGAGGCACTAAACTGCTCAGCTTCCACAACGCCTAATCAACTGTCCGAACAGTCCATTAAAGATTATAGGGGCCGCCTACTTAACAAATTCAGAAGAAGGGTACTAAGAGCATTACCAAGTGCAATAAGAGAAAAGATCCCAGAGCATATTAAAGAAAAGTATACGCGCCCAACAGGGTTTGTTAGCTTAAAAGAAGCTATTAGGCCCTTCCGCATCCCTGAAAGAGACCATCGCAGCATATATAAAATAATCCGGAATACAGCTAGCTTAAAAATATATACTCATCGCGAAAGACACGGGGAGATACTACCCCATTATGTACCTCTGAAAGCACTTCAGGTTTTTAGAAAAGCGCTCTGGAGAGAACTCCCAGAGGAGCATAAAGAACTTCTTCCTGAGAGGACAAAACAAAAATTCACAACACAACCAACTCAGAGCCTCGAAGCGTGTGTTATAAGTCAGGAATAAAAATCAACAAAGACTTTTTATACCTAAAAACGCTTCTACTAAAATGAAATTCGAACCAGACAGGGTCAAGGGCTTCCAAGACTTTCTACCACCAGAATCACTAAAAAGACAAGCAATAAGAAAAGTAATCGAAAAATGGATGCAACGTTTTGGCTTTCTCCCAATAGAGACACCAATAATCGAATTTGAAGAATTGATGCACCAAAACACACAGCCGAACGAACAACCCGATGAAGCTATCTCAGATAGATTCAAACTCAAAGATCGCGGCGCTAGAAACCTAGGTTTACGCTACGAATTCACCTTTCAACTCGCGCGCATCTTCAAACAAAATCCAACAATAAAATTACCATTCAGGAGATACCAAATCGGTGAAGTCTTCCGTGATGAACCAATAGGACCAAACAGGTTCAGGCAATTCACGCAATGTGACGCAGACATCATTGGCGATCCTTCACCAATCGCAGATACAGAATGCCTAGCGCTCGTTGCAGCGATACTCAATGAACTAAGAATAAACGCAGAAATACAAGTAAACAACAGGAAACTACTTGCAGCAATAATAGAAAGCGTTGAAATTGAGCACGCCCAAGAAGTCATGAAAGAACTTGACAAGATAGAAAAACTTGGTATCGACCAAACAAAAATAAAACTAAAACGCTATGCAACAACAAATCAGATCATCACTCTCTTTAAACTGCTCGAAAAAGATATCTCTTTTTTCAAAGAAAATGCCTTCGCAGGCACTGATGAACTCCAAGAGCTAATTGATCACGCGAGTCTATACAACATAAAAATAAAACCGAATCCCTCACTCGCGCGCGGACTCAGTTATTACACTGGCAACATCTTCGAAATCAAAGAACAAGGAAAAGAAGCCATCGCTGCAGGCGGAAGATATGACAAAACAGTAGGAATATATCTAGGAAAAGAAATCCCAGCAGTCGGAATCTCATTCGGACTAGAAAGACTAACAAATCGAGCAGCACTATCCTATGAAAAAATACCCAAGGTCATGATCATCTCGATAAACCAAAAAGAAGCAACAATAAAGCTTGCAAAAAAACTGAGAAGCCAAAACATTGCAACAATAATAGAATTAAACAAAACAGGAAAAGCACTCGAATACGCAAACGCATACACAATCCCATTTGTTATCTTCCTCGGCCATGAAGAGATAAAACAGAAAAAATTCAAGATAAGAGAGATGTCCTCAGGTAAGGAATCACTTCTCACCGAAGCACAGATCATAAAGGCAATCACAAAATAAAAAATTACTCAGAACGCTTCTTCTCAGCAGCAAACGCCTCCTCAACCTCACGACGCATCGCTTCCAAGATAGGAGCATGGTGTTTCTCATAGTGATGCTTCATCCAAACCCATATCTCGTCCAAATGTTCCTCTTGCTCTAAAAAGATCTTATGTTGGCTATCCAAATGCAGCAACGGAATAAACGTCGCAACACGCTCCTCATTCGTCCCCCCCACAATCTCAGAAAAAGCCATTCGCCGCTCCGCGCGTGAGAATAGTGATTGCAAGCGTTCATACACGCGCTTCATCCGATCCCGAATACTAAGAGACTGTCGAGGAAGTGCAACCGCAGTTTCAAGTTCATACTGTTTCAAACGCACAATCTTCTCTACCCGCCTATTCTCCGTCGAGATCGCCTTCCCCAACGCAGCCATCAATTCTGGCAAGGTCACTCTTCGAGAACGTGGAAGCGGCGTTCGTGGTACAAGAGCAGGCACTTCCTCATCAAGCTCGAGTCGTTCCTGAACATGTTTTTTATCCTTCTTCTCCCCAAACAAAATACTATCCAAACTTGGAATATACTGACTCAACAGAATCTCAGACTTAATCCGCAACAGCAAAGAGGCAGCAAACAAAACCTTACTAGAAATAAAAAAATTCGCTTCTTCCAATACACGAATACGATCCAAAAACTTACGTGTCAACAACACCAAATCAATATCCCAAGGATCTAACTGCTCGCTATTAATAAGATCATAAATGATAGCCTGCCAGCTTAACTGTTCGCCGAACAACAAACCATGAATCTGCTCTTGCCCAACGCTCCCCCGCTGCACTACCTTCTTTCCCAGAATATCATCCATACACTAAAGAAACGAAATAAATTTAAATGCCTTTCTATTCTAAAACTGGAGGAAGTATAAAACTGCCGTAACAAGAAAGTGAGGAATATAAAAATAGACGTTCCCATTAAGAAGTTACAACAAACCGAAAAGTTTAAATAGGTATTACTCGTAGAAATACTATCACCTCTTTTTGCCCGGGGGAGGACGTTTAATCCATCTATTTCAGTTTGGAATAAACCTCCTCCTCGAGGGTTTATATTTACAGAACACTAAGGAAATACGACAAAGAAACTAACCTTACGTTGTTTCCAAGAACTTTGTAAAGTGGCATTTCCCACAATACAACCGTGTTTTATGATTTGCTAAAAAAACGCCAACCCCACAACGCGGACAAGAATTTGGATTAACACGAACATTATCACCAGAAACAGCATAAAAAAGATATTTCTTACTTGTTGGCTTATTCTTATGCGGCTTCTTTCCCTTTTTCGTATGTGCCTTTTGCGGCTTTGTCGGTTTGTCTTTACCTTCATCCCGAGCCATTACTCCCCCCTACAACATTCTTCACCTTCGCCTTCGGCTCAAAGCGTTCTTTATGCTCAATAGAATCATAAACAAAAGCTTCAATCAAAAACTCATTCAGGCCAAAATTATTCTTCACAGACTTAATAACAACATGCTCCGGCGCAACCTGTAGGTGTTCAACCAACTTTTTATGAGAACCCTCAAATCCAGGATTACGCTCGCTCGGTAAAACAAACTGTACCTCTCGCCGCTTCAACAAGTCATTACGAAAATCACCGACAAGTTCCATCTACACCCGCATCGCATACACTCCTTTTTCTTTTATATTCAGATTCTGCGCAAGCACTGATTCCTGGGGGTTCAATATAACAATCCTTCCTTTAGGATTATCACTACTTTCTTCTGACCCGCAGTGAGGACACTTTGTTCCAGTATAAATCGTCTTGCACATCTTACAAGCCTTCTGTCCTCCCATCCTATACCTTCCTCCCTCCCTTCTTCTTCACTAGACTACCAACTCCACCAACTTTATCACTCTTCTTTGCAAGCGGAATCTTCTTCTTACGATTCTCTTCTATCCATTGTAATTTTCCAAGCCCAGGTTGTCGCATCGTTAATCCAATCTTAGGAATATCAGACTTATAGCTAATCGCTACAATCCGCGCAAGACACTCATCGCCTTTTCCTAAATTCCGTTTACTCGACTTTCCAGTCAGCGTCCCACTCTTACTCAGCGAGACATAGTCTTCCATTGTCTGAGAGATATGAATCATTCCTTGTACAGGTCCTATCTGCATAAAGGCCCCAAAATTAGTTATCCCGGCAATAGTTCCGTACACAAGCTCATGCAACTCCGGCTTCCAAACAAGCAGGGTAAAAACAGACCTATAGTATGCAGCTCCATCACCAGCAATAATCACACCATCGTCGATATGCTCCACAGAAAGCACATGAATCACATACCCAAACTCCTTACTAACGCTATCAGCATAATCTTCATGCAGCTGTTTCTCAATAGCCTCGACAGTAGGCAAGCCAAAATGCTTTGGCTCAACACGAACATGATCATCAACGCGCAATAAATAAAACATCCTCGCTCCTCGCATATCCAACATGAAACGCTTTAAAAAGCTTGCGATCTTCTTAAAAGGCTAGCCGGTGTGCCAGAACGGTTAATGGGCCAGTCTCGAGAACTGGTGTCCGCAAGGACTTCTAGGTTCGATTCCTAGCACCGGCGTATTTTTTAGCAGATTCCCTCAAGGGTGTCCAGGTTCGATTCCTGGTCCGGGCGTACCTACTAAATGTCCCAAACATTTCTAAAACATGACAAGCCAGAAAAGTTTATAAACTAAAATTTACTCTGATAAACTAATATGGATTGGAATAAACTAAAGTTAACTAAATTAGATAACGAAATAATGGAGTTCCTATTTAGAAATCCGACAACTGCTTTTATGGGGAAAGAAATAGCCAATAAAGTTAAATTCTCACAAACAGCGGTTGCTAAATCTATTTATAGGCTATCTAAAATTGGTCTTGTCATCAGAGAAAAGAAGATATTGCTATCTATAAAATTGAATAGAGATGATAAAGACTTATTTGAGCTAAAGAAGATATATAACTTAAAGAGTATATATTCCAGCGGACTTATGAACAAACTTTCTAAGGATTTGCCTGGTTCGGCTATTATTCTTTTTGGAAGCTATTCATCTGGAGAAGATACAGAAGAGTCGGATATAGACATAGCTATAATTGGATACAACAAGAGAAAAATGGATCTAGGAAAATTTGAAAATAAATTGCAAAGAAAGATACAATTACATTTTTTTAATGACCTCGGAAAAATAGATAAAAACCTTAGAGAAAGTATAATTAATGGGATAACGCTCAAAGGTTCAATAACAATATGAAAAACTTTGAAGAATATTTGAAGAAAGGACTTGTAAAGACCTGCAAAGAAAATATTACAAGAGTAAGAAGCATATTAGAAGAAGCAGATAAAAGATTGAGATTTTTTAATGCCATACAAATCTCAGAAGAAAGTGCCAATTACATTATTGAAAACATGTATGATGTTATAAGAGAATTAATAGAGGCAAAAATGCTTCTGGACGGCTACAAAAGTTATTCCCATGAAGCAACAGTTTCCTATCTTAAAAAATTAGGATTTTCCTCTTCTGAAGTTGAATTTATGGATGAGTCAAGAGATATAAGGAATCAGACAAAATATTACGGGCATTTGGCAAATGCAGAATACGCTAAGAAAGTCTCTGAATTTGCAAATAAGGCATATCCGAGATTAAAAGCATTAATTAAAATAGATTGAATATGTAGCCAACTGTATCACTTTTGCTCTGCCCCGGGTCCGGGCGTAGCACTCTCTTATTCGTCTAAAAGGGCTAGCCCTTTATAGATTATATAACATTTAAATAGCTGATATGCATCTGATGTGCATAAGGAGTACACATTTAAAATGGAACAAAATGCTGTCACGGCAAGAGTAACTTTGAATGAATATACGAACAAAGTACTTGGAGTTCTAAAGGCAAAATATGGATTAAAAGACAAATCTCAAGCAATCAATAAATTCATTGAGCTTTACGGCGAGGATGTTGTTGAGAATGAAGCCAGCGAAGAATACCTAAAAAAAGTTATAGAATCAACTGAAAGGCACATGAAAAAGTATGGAAAAAGAAAAATGAGTCTTGCCGAATTGGACAAGACCACAGAATAAAATGTTTGACTTTGACTTGACAGATGAATTAAAAGCAAAATTAATGAAAATATCAAAAAAAGACAAGAAAAAAGCTGAAATAATAAATAAAAAGATTAAAGAAATAATAAATTCTGATTCTATTTCAATAGAGCATTATAAAAATTTACGATATGATTTGAAGGAATATAAAAGAGTACACATTGATAAGCACTTTGTTTTAACATTTAAAGTTGATATTCCAAATAATTTTATTCTTTTTGTTGATTTTGACCATCATGATATTATTTACAAGAGGAAAATGTAAGTTATTACTAACTTCGCAAAGGAAAAGAAAGCATTCAGATTAACAACCTCTAATAAAATAGTACAGCAGTTAAGTAATGTATACCAAAATTTAAGAACACAAAGAACATTAAATAAGCAAGAGGATTCGCATGATTGTAATTAATTTTAAAAATTATGTATACGGAAAGAAAGCAATTGTACTAGCACAGCTAATCGAAAAGTATATACCAAAAGCGATCGTTGCGGTCCCTACCGCAGATATTTTTGAGATAAGCACCAAAACACGATTAAAGGTTTATAGTCAACATGTCGATTTAGTACCAAAAAAGAGAGGTACCGGCTTTACAACAGCGAAAGATGTTCACGAAGCAGGTGCCATAGGAACTATGTTAAATCATTCCGAGCATAAACTCTCGTATAGCATCATAAAAAAAACAATAGCGTCATGTGAGCGAGAGAAATTAAAGGTCATTATATGCGCCGCATCCCTAGCTGCAGCGACGGGATTAAAACAATTAAAACCATATGCAATAGCATTTGAGGACCCAGTATTAATCGCAAGTGGAAAGTCTATAACAACATATCAATCAAACAAGGTAAGAAAATTTGTTTCTCTATTAAGAAAAACAAATATCATTCCGTTATGTGGTTCTGGTGTACACTCACGAAAAGATATTCTGGCTGCGCACAAGTTAGGATGTAAGGGAGTCCTAATTGCATCGGCGATTGCCACAGCAATAAAACCTCAGAAAATCCTAAAAGAAATTGCAGATCTTGTTTAAGCGTTAGGGCAAAGATATAAAAGTAATTCTTGTTTCTTTAGAAAGAGGCGAGAAATGTTAGTCGGTGTTGACATTGGAGGGACAAAGATTGCGATAGGTGAGATTTCTCAGAAAAAAGTCATCAGAAAAATAAAAGTCGATACAGCAAAAAGTAAAAAGTCTATCTGGAATAGTATTACTAAAGCAATAATTGAAATCCGAGGGGATAAAAAAATTGAAAGAATAGGAATGGCGATTGCAGGATCAATTGATCACACAAAGGGTATAATTGTATATTCTCCAAACATGAGGTTTCTCGATAATTGGTCTATCGCACGAGAATTAAAGATGTATTTTAATTGCGAGGTTGTTATTGATAATGATGTAAACTGTATGGCGCTCGGAGAGAGTCTATTCTGGAAGCGTAATAACCTCCTTGTTTTAGCCTTGGGAACAGGTGTTGGCGGAGGCATTGTCATTGAAGGAAAGATTTATCGCGGACAGGGTTTTGGTGCTGAGTTAGGACATATAGTTATTGACTACCACGGATTAAAATGTAGTTGCGGGAATCACGGCTGTTTAGAAGAGTATGTTTCCGGAAGAGGAATTAGACGTCTTGGAAGAGTCTATTTAAAAAGAACGATTGAGCCTCTAGCAATACAACGCCTTGCTGAAAAAGGAGACAGAAACGCATTGAAGGTTTATCAAAAAGTCGGTAGATATCTAGGCGTTGCAGTCGCAAGTTATGTAAATATCTTTAATCCTAAGTTAATCGTTATAAGTGGAAGTATCAGAAAAGCCTCAAATCTCTTTATGGATGATATGTTATCAGAGGTTCGTCAACGTGCATTTAAAACGAACCTTTCACGGACAAAGATCGTTGTTTCAAAGATCGGAGGGAATGCCGCCCTTGTTGGTGCAGTAAGTTCAAGCACATAAAGTCCTCATTAACCGCAAGGTTTTAATAAAAGAAGGTATTCAAAGAAAAATAGCAAAGAGGTTAAAAGAGGTTATGAATATAGCGATAAACGGATTTGGGAGAATAGGGCGAACTGTCTTTCGGATTGCTACTGATCGCGGACTGCATGTTGTCGCAATTAATGATGTCCATGGGGTAGCTGATACCGTGTACCTTCTACAGCACGACTCTATCTATGGAGCGTATGATAAACCTATTGTAGGAAGGAGGGGGCATTTTCTTATAAATGGAAAACAGGTACAAGTGTTAAGCGAGCTTGATCCAGCAAAACTACCCTGGAAAAAACTCAGCGTTGATGTTGTCGTTGAAAGCACCGGTGTGTTCCGTGAGCGCTCTGGAGCCTCAAAACATCTTTCTGCCGGTGCAAAGAAAGTAGTGATTACCGCACCAGCACCACAATCAGATATTCTTATAGTACCAGGAGTAAATCAGGAGAAATTAAAAAAAGATCAAGGAATTATCTCAGTTGCGTCATGCACGACAAATTGTCTGGCACCAACATTAAAAGTCCTAGATGATAAGTTTGGCGTTGAGCGAGCGTTTATTACAACAGTGCATGCATATACGAATGATCAATCATTACACGATGAGTACCACAAAAAAAGAAGGCGCGGCAGGGCTGCTGCACATAACATAGTGCCAACATCAAGTGGTGCAATAGAAGTAACAGGAGAAACAATACCACATTTGAAAGGAAAGATTCATGGGATAGCAGTACGCGTACCAGTAATTTGTGGTTCGTTATTGGATGTAGTCGCTGTTCTAAAGAAGCAAACAGATACTAACACGATTAATAGAACGTTTAAAAAGGCAAGCGAATATGAACTAAAAGGAATCGTGGAGTATCGAGAGGATGAGCTAGTCTCAAGTGATATTATAAAAAACCCACACTCTGCAGTTTTTGACTCTTCACTAACTGAAACAAGTGGACATCTCGCAAAGGTATTCGCATGGTATGATAATGAGTACGGCTATTCATGTCGTGTCGTAGATGTTCTTCAAATGATACAGAAGTCAGTGAGGTAGTATATGCACTATCGAACACTTGATAATATCAATGTCTCCGGAAAACATGTGTTGCTACGAAGTGATTTAAATAGCGAAATTATAAAAGGACGCGTTATCTTAGGAGATAGGATTGCTGCCTCTGCAATAACTATTACTGAACTACAAAAGAAAAGAGCAAAAACTGTTATAATAGCGCATCAAGGAAGAAAAGGTAAATCCGATTTTACAGATTTAAAACAGCATGCACAATTGTTGAATAAATTTGTTCATGTCAGCTTTGTTAATGATATCATAGGAAAAAAGGCCTTGCATGCAATTAAGAATTTACAAGCGGGAGGGGTTTTGTTATTAGATAATATACGTTTTGTTAAAGATGAATTCAGTTCTAGAAAAGATAATAAACTCATAAGGATGTTGGCACCCTTATTTGATTGTTATGTTAATGATGCTTTCTCTGTTTGTCATCGGCGACATGCTTCGATTGTCGGTTTTCCCAAAGTGTTGAGTTCTTATATCGGAAGAGTAACAGAAAAAGAATTGAGAAGTCTAGATAAATTAAAGATCAAGGATTGTTTGTATATCTTAGGCGGTTCTAAAGCAGAAGATAATATCTTGCTGTTAGGAAAAGAAAAGGTTATTACTTGTGGTATTTTTGGGCAGTTATGTCTAATCGCTAAAAGATACAATCTAGGAGCGCAAAATAAATTTTTAAAAAAGGAATTAAGGGTTGTATCTGCTTTGAGGAAAAATGGTGTTGATAGGGTTGTGACCCCCTGGGATTTAGCTGTCAAAGTTGATAGAAAAAGAAAAGATTTGAGATTAGAGGAATTTCCTTCTAGATATGAGATTTTTGATATCGGTCCTGAGACACAAGAGATTTATGCTAAAATAATCCTGGATGCCAAAGCAATCTTTATGAAAGGAACCGCAGGATACTGCGAGGAAAAGCAATTTTGTAAAGGCACTAAGACAATCTTAGAAGCGATTGCTGCCTCTAAAGCGTTTACTATCTTAGGAGGGGGGCATTTATCATCTGCTGTTAAAAAACTGAAAATTAATAAAAATAAGTTTGATTATATTAGTTTAAGTGGAGGGGCGACAGTCTGGTATCTAGCTAGAAAGAAACTACCAGGACTTGAAGCGTTAAAAGGAAATTTCCCAAAGCTTGTCTAAAACAGGTCTCGGAATAATCACCTCTCTCAGTTTGTTTAACTTCTCAAATTTTTCTCCCAAAGAAATAACAGCAAGTTCGTTACCCAAGCTTACCTGATCTTCAGCTTCTCCCGTAATAACATCCCAACTAATCTGGCCTCTTTTAATAATACTAGCAATATCGTCTAAGTCTTTAGCTCTCGAAGTAACACTTTTCATAATAATAATATATAAATAAACTTACTCCTCAAAAATATCTAGATAGAATATCTCCTATCATAGTTAACATGTATAGGTCTGTCGTAGAATAAAAGAACAAGGAAGGATATATAAGCAAGATATTTTTTATAAGATAATAAAAAAGAGAAAATGAAATTTGATATCGTAAGTGTCGGAAGTGCAGTTATTGACGCGTTTGTATACACAGACATTCCTGAGATTGAGCGAAAGTTGTGTTATCCTGCAGGAGCGAAGATTCAGGTAAAGGACATAAAGTTCTCAACAGGAGGGAGCGGCGCGAATTGTGCAGTAGGATTTGCTCGGCTTGGATTGAAAACAGGATACATTGGAAAACTCGGAAAAGATGAAAATGGAACAAGAATTGTAGATGAATTAAAAAAAGAGAATGTTGTATTCCTAGGACATAAAAGCAAAGAAACAACCGGCTTTTCAGTCGTTTTAGATAGCCGTGAGCATGAGCGAACAATCCTTACCTATCGAGGAGCAAATGATACACTCCAGTTAAATGAAGTACCGTTAAAGAGATTTGAAACAAAATGGTTTTATTTCTCCTCGATGAGTGGAGAATCTTTTTCAACAGAAACCGAGTTGAGTCAGTTAGTAATAAAACAAGGTATAAAGATTGCGTTCAATCCAAGTAGTTACATAACAAAAAAAGGAGTTTCTTTTGTCCGGAAGTTACTAAAGAATGTGTATGTCTTAATCTTAAATGATGATGAAGCGCGAGACCTAGTTCCTCGCGGAGATTTGTTTCAAGGATTGCTCGCGCTCGGCCCAAGAATCGTTTGTATCACCCAAGGAAAAAAGGGGAACACTGTCTCAGATGGAAAGCATGCTTTTGTATCCTACCCAAGACCAACAAAGCTTGTCGAGAGAACAGGTGCAGGAGATGCGTTTGCTGCAGGGTTTGTAAGTGCCTTTATAAAAACGAATGATATAAAATTTGCGATGCAAGTAGGATCAGTAAATGCAGAATCGGTCATAGGAATTATTGGTGCGAAGAATGGCTTAATGAGCTGGAACAAGGCACTGAAAGAAATAAGCCAAAGACCAGTAAGAGTCACCGAAAAATCTATTCACCACTAACTTGGATAACAAGTGTTCTTGTCCTTGGTTTAATATCAAAGTCAATAAAAACAATAGACTGCCAAGATCCTAGAATAAGTTTCCTGTCCTGAATAGGAATTGTAACCGAATGAGAAAGAAGGGTAGCACGAAGATGGCTATGTGCATTACCATCATCATGATGATAACGATCATTCCGTGAAACAAGTTTCTCAAAGAGTTCTCTAGTATCTCGAATAAGACCTGATTCATACTCCATTAAAATCGGTACTGCTGTTGTATGAAGCGAGTTAATAAGAACAAACCCCGCCTTGATTTTAGATTTTTTTAGAATATCCTCTATCATCCTTGTTATGTTTATAATAGCACAATCGCCCTTCGTATCCATCCTAACTGTTTCAGTATAAATCATATGAGGATAATCACAAAAGTATATATAAACTATTGCCAAAGAAAATGTTAATGACGCAGAGAGAAAGAGGGCTATTTATCGTAGTTGATGGATTAGACGCTATCGGAAAAGGTGAGATCGAACATGCATTAATCGAATATGAACAAGCAGAAGGGAGAAAAGTATACAACACTATTGAACATAGCATCGCAAAAGAACGTGTTCCTCGCCCAGAGGAATGCATTATTGAAGAACATCCAGCTGATACACTGGTAACTGCAGAACCAACATGGGCAGGTATTGGAAGAGTAATTCGTGAAGAGATGATCTCTTCTCAAGGACAATCGTATTCCCTTGCTGCTCGAATCGGGGCGTATGCGCTAGATCGCCTTGTTCAAATGAAACGTTTAATTATACCATTTTTAAACGCGAGCATTGATCATCGGATTATTCAAAGTAGATGTCTAGCATCGACATTATGTTATCAAGTACTCGAAGCAAAAAATGAGGGAAGAGACATCTATAGTGTAAGAGAAAACATCCTAAATGAAGAAGGAAATCAGTTACAGCTTTCCAATCCGCCTGATCTACTAATTATTCCAACAATCCATTCTATCAAAGAGATAATGAATCGTATCGAAAGTCGAAGAACCAACAAAGATGACAATTGTATCTTTGAGAATTATAAATTCCAAGAAGCTTTAAGGCCTTTCTATGAAGATCCCTGGCTGCGTAATCTTTTTGAGGAACTAGGAACAAAAGTAGAGTACATAAAAGCAGGAGTTTCAATTAAAGATACAAAGAGACAAGCAGTTGCTATTTATAAAAACTTCATCAAGCCTAGAGTATGAGATAATTGACCGCAGCAGAAGCATCAACCCTACCCCATCCGAAGCTAGTATCCTTCCCTGCCTTACCGAGATCCTTTGCAGTATTGAATAATGCGGTTTGTACCTGAGAAGTTGTGTATGTCGGATGCATTGCCTTGATAAGTGCTATAGTACCGCTTACTACAGGTGTTGCCATACTTGTCCCACTCGCTTTTACATAAGATGTACCAAGCCAAGAAGAATAAAGAGAAACACCAGGAGCAGTGAGATCAACCGCACTTCCTTTTCCTGAGAAACTTGCCAATTTATCCCGAGCATCAACAGCTCCGACTGTCGTTGAATAACTGATACAACCAGGAATTGAAACACCTGCTGAACCGCTATTCCCTGCCGCAACACTAACAATAACATTCTTGTCAACCGCGTACTTTATTGCGTTAGTCAGATCATAAAGAACATTATCGCAGAATCCCTTATAAGTATAAGGAGGTGCTGTCCCAATGCTAAGACTTATCGCGTCTGCATGAAAGTCATCAGCTGTGTCTGGAAGTCCATCATACCCATCAACAGCCCAATAGATCGCAGCAACGACGTCACTGAAAAAGCCAGAACCCTGTGCGTTGAGAACTTTTCCGACAATAATCTCTGTTCCAGGCGCAACTCCTTTTGCAAGCGGATCAATACCATCAGCCGTTATAATCCCTGCAACATGACTTCCATGACCATTATCATCAAAAGGATCTAAATCATCATTAACAAAATCTCTTCCCCCTCCATAGCTCGAGTTCAATTCACGATGATTATAATTATAGCCAGTATCTAAAATAACCACCCGTCTTCCAATACCAGTATTCCCTGACCCATGTACCAGATCAGCTTTTATTTGTTTATTTGCGCCTGAATCAAGCGCATACATCCTTATATCCTCTTGAAGTCCAAGAGATAAGGCGACATCCTGATCGCACATTAACGCACTCAAAGATCTCACTTCTCGTACAACACGACAACCCTTCGCGAGTGCATGTGCAAGCTCTTCATCAGTATGCGCAATAACCCGCGCTTTTTCTTTCTGATCACTTGTTGCTATTATAACAGGAAGTGACAGTACGACTAGAGCTATAATGACCACTATCCATCTACTTTCCATAGAATAAAAATGATAAAAGTAGTATATATACCTTACGGTTTTGGGTACTGTTAAATTAAAAGGTGATGGGTTATTTTAGCGTCGATATTTTATTATAATTTATAAAGTTCGTTTTAATTAATTCATCGTCGTAAATTCCCTGGTTTATCACCCGTTACCTTTACAAAACCCGGTTTTGTAAGCTGTTAAGTTAGCGTCAGGTAAAAAACTAGAAATATCGTTTCGGAACGAAAAATATATAAGCTTTAACTTTCAAAGATAATATTATGGCAACAATCAATCCTTACATTAACTTCAACGGAAATGCCGAAGAAGCATTTACGTTTTACAAATCAGTATTTGGCGGAGAGTTCGAAAAAATAATACGTTTCAAAGACTTATCAAGCCCTGAATTCCCCGTAGCAGAAAATGAAGCAAATAAAATAATGCGCATTGCTTTGCCTATTGGCAAAAACGTTTTAATGGCCAATGACGTTCCAGAAAGTATGGGACGGGTAAACGAAAACGAAAATAGATCAAAAATTTCAATTAGTGCAGAAAGCAAAGAAGAAGCAGATAAATTATTCAACGGACTTTCGGCAGGCGGGACAATTGAATTCCCCGTAGCAGACAGTCCTTGGGGTTCCTATTTTGGAATGTTTAGAGACAAATACGGAATTGAAT
>CAYPUL010000006.1:0-17097 GCA_964413975.1 Candidatus Woesearchaeota archaeon | reverse complement strand
TGGAGGTCAAAGCTCAATGAATAAAGGATTGATATGGTTTCTCGTAATTATTTCAATTATCCTACTCGGCATTTTTATATATGTCAATATGCAGTCTTCTCAATCAGAGGAAAGGCGCAGCGAAGAGCTTGACGTGCTCACAGAAACAGATGAAGGATATACAAATATTCAGACAGCAGACGACGATTTCAGCGAGATCGATCGTGCGTTAGAGTTTATTGATTAGCATATATTTCCCTCCTAGTCTCTTTTTTAAGTATCCCAATCGATTTTCCTTTTAATTTTTCTTTCCCAAGCTTACTCAATGCTTTAATTGGGTCGTCATCTATGGGTTTTATAAGCAAACTTTTACCATATACTTTTAATAACAAATTCTTAAATTCTAAAAACTTCCTTATTTGTCAAAATATACTATCTTTTCCACAGTTGTCTTATATTACCATCACTTATAAATTTCTACGAATTGTAGTATCCGAAAATTAGTTCGCCTAGTGAATTCATGCGAATTAATGGTTAAACTAACCGATAAAAAAATAAGATGGGCTATCGATAATGTTCTTTTAGAGAAAATAAATACAAAAGAAGCTGCAGACATATACAATGTAAGCCAAAGATGGATTCAGATACTCATTAAGAGATATAAACAAGAAGGAATATATCCAATTATGAATCCGAATAGAAGGCATAAGACCTTCCTTACAGACAGGCAGAAGAAAATGATAGATAAAGGGTTTAATGAATCTTATTTTGGAGCTAAGATGCTGAGGCATCATATAAGGAATGCTTATGGAGAAAATATTCCCCAGAATAAGATTCATAGTTATATGAGAGAGAAAGGGTATGCTGTTGAAAACAAAAGAAAGCAGAAGCCAAGGAAGAGATGCAGATATGAAAGAGATTACAGCTTAGAATTATTGCATTTGGATTTTACAGAGTATGAAGATAAGAACGTATTGGCTATTCTCGACGATTCTTCTAGAGACATGCTCGCCCTAGGAGAGTTTGAGAATGCAACAACAGATAATGTGATAAAACTATTTGAAAAGGCAAGAAGAGAGCTTGGGGTATTGGCAGAATTCATTCAGGAGGTAAATACAGATAGGGGAACACAGTTTTACCCAAATAAAAAAGATAAGAAAGGAGAAGCAGACCATAAGTTCGTTGAGTACCTTGACTCGCTCGGAATCAAGCATATTCCATCTAGAGTAAAGAATCCACAGACCAATGGAAAGACGGAGAGATGGTTCCAGGAATACAAGAAGCACAGGCATAAAAAGAAGTCTGCTGAGGAATTTAGGAAATGGTATAACAACAGAATTCATGGAGCTTTGCGCTATAATCGAGGTGAAACACCTGCAAAAGCATTTATACACAAGATTAGTCCAAGTATATGGTTAAATCTTTTTTATAGGAGGTTTGAATGAAAATAGTAGTAACAAACAACAAGCGAAGTAATATCCGGATTCAACATAAATTTCTACGAATAGAAACATTTATTAACTTTATATTAACATAATATTAATATGGTAAAAGCAATAGTGGATATTGATGAAAGAGCAAACAGGGTAATTAATATAGTGAAGGCTAAAGAGAATCTTAGGGATAAAAGCGATGCAATTAATATGATAATTGAATTATATGGCAAAGAAATGCTCGAACCAGAATTAAGACCTGAATTTATTAAAGAGTTGTTAGAAGCTCAAAAAGAAAGAACTATTAAGATAAAGGATTTTGAATTCTATTATAAGTGATATAATATGTATAACTTAGAGGCGAGGGAAAGTGTCGACAGGATTTTTCGTAAATTGTTTAGAAAAGACAAAGTTTCTTTTGGGTATATGAATAAGAAGATAAAAGAAATAAGGGAAAATCCTTACCACTTTAAACCATTACGCGCACCACTTCAAAATTATAGAAGAGTTCATATTGGAAATTTTGTTCTTATTTATTCAATAAACGAAAATACAAAAACAGTTGTAATAGAAAGATACAAACATCATGATGAGATTTATAAAACTTAATGTCCGCTATCTTTTAACAAACTATCTTTCAGATTTCTCAAAGAAGAAATAAGTCAGACTTCTGACCGATTTATTTATAAATTGGGTTTTCTTGAGGATTTTATGGTTCAACGATTATCATTCGAAGACGAAATTAGCAGAAATAAACTCAAGTCTATGGTTTTAATTGGTGTTGTAATGGTGTTTCTTATTCTCTTAGGATTTATTGTGTCATGGTTTTTTGACCCAAGTTATTTTTTTGTTATCATGATTATTTCAATTGTCTTTTCAATAGGATATACTATCTATAGTTATTACAATTCAGATAAGATAGCACTCGCGTCAGTACACGCTGTCCCTGCGAACGAGCGAGAGCATCGACAGTTGCTGCATAGTGTTGAGAATATGGCACTTGCTGCTGGTCTTCCAGTTCCTAGGACATTTGTAATGCACTCTGAACAAATCAATGCGTTTGCATCAGGAAGAGATCCACAGCATGCTGTGATCTGTGTAACAACTGGAATGCTTGAGAAGTTGAATAAACACGAAATGGAGGGAGTAATTGCACATGAGATGTCGCACATTGCAAACTTTGATATACGGTTTATGACATTAACCGCCGTTATTGTCGGTATGATCTCGATCTTGGCAGAGATCTTCTTGAGGAGTTTATGGTTCTCAAAAGGCGATAATGACCGGGGGAAAGGCGGGGCTATCTTGATTATTCTAGGATTAGTATTCGCGATCCTCGCACCCATTGTTGCGCAGCTTGTTGCGTTGGCTATTTCTCGGAAACGAGAGTTTGGTGCTGATGCGACCGGTGTGAAGTTTACACGATATCCTAAAGGATTAGCTGATGCCCTTACGAAGATAAAACATGAACATGTTTCTGACAGGGATAGACATAAATATGCGAAGGCTCTAGCCCCCTTGTTCATATCAGATCCATTTAAAAAGAAGATTAAGGGATTGTTCTCAACGCATCCTGATATTGATGAACGAATTGAACGATTACAAAGGATGTAATCTTAGTCCCTTGTTTACCTTATTTTCTCCAGCCATTCATGCGACCATCTAGTATATCGCTCATGCTCAAATGAGAATGCTGCATGGTTCTGTGCATATTCTAACAACCAGTCATTTGCATTTACGCCTCCATAATTCATAGCAAGCCTTCCACAGAATTTTATAATATTTTCACCATGCCGTATCTTAATTGCGGTTTCATCACCTACAAAAACTCGTTCTGCACCAGCATTCTCCATTGTTTCTATGGTTTTAATTGCTGTTACAAAAGGAATGATACAAAATGCTTTATAACCACTAAGTCCTGCAGGTATCGAGGTCACATATTTTACTGAATCTTCTAAATTATCCTTTGCTAAAGTTAAAACACTATCTAACGATTGTTTGCGGGCATCTACCACATCATCTCCTATTCCATATATAAGATCCAAATGAGTCATCTTACTGGGGCGATATACTACTGGAAAGAACACTCTCCTTGCATCTGCATCTTCTCTAACATTTTTTGCGATATTTGTTAATTGGAGTAGCTCTCCAAATCGCTGTGCTAAGCCTGCATCTAATTCCCTATCTTGGAGTATAGCCGAATCTTTTGAATTTACCAAGCTAGTTAAAAACTCTCCTATACTACCCGCGACTGAAAAGCAATAATCACGTAATTGCTGGGTTGTCTCTATTTCTCCTCTATGTAGAAAGTCTTTCATCCCCTCGGTCATTCTTAAGGTGCAATAATTAATGTCGTCCTTCACGCCTGCATCAAAAGAATGGAGTTTTCGAAGAACCACACCCCTACCAAAATGCTCTACAAATATCCTCTCTTGTTCATTCCGAACAGCCTCTTTTAATCTATAAGTTATAATCCCCATACTAAAAATCAAATCATCGATATTTTCTTCCTTGCCCCTCCGTGCAATTTTATCTATAACCAACGCAACACTATCATGTAACCTGACCTTATCTTCAACCCAAAGACTAGAATCCTCTATTGTATCTACATATCGTAAGATATTATAAGCGCAGGCAACAATAACTCTTTTATCAAACTCTCCAACACCCCTACATTTATGTAATGACTGAATACCCGGAGAAAAACTTCTTGACAGTAAGTCTAAAAGTAAGTATAAAAGTTCTTCATCGGCCTTTGCTTGAGAGATCTTTCTTTCAATAGCTGAAGTTCTACTCCCCACCATAAAATTTAAGACAAAAGCTCTTTTAATAATATATCTATATTTTAATATTCACTACTATTAAATAATATCAATTTAAAAATAGAAAGGCACTGTTTCATTCAATCATTGTTTAAATAAATATTTAAATACTAGTGAAAATGTGTCTATAAGAGGAATACACTATGGAAAAAGG
The DNA here is from genome assembly GCA_964413975.1 of Candidatus Woesearchaeota archaeon. Lineage (GTDB taxonomy): Archaea > Nanobdellota > Nanobdellia > Pacearchaeales > GW2011-AR1 > UBA73. The sequence goes on along the minus strand of CAYPUL010000006.1, from coordinate 12,709 downwards.
ATATGTGCCAAACAAAAGAGAAGATAAAGCAGAAGAAGAGACATCGCTTCAAGATTTGATCGAAGAAGTTTCTCCACTATTCGCCCATCACCTGCAAGATTTACCTCATTACCTTAGAGAATGGGTAAGCGCTGGTATCCTCATGGCAAAGACAATCGATGAAATAGCAACTAATCCTGAGATAGATAGAAACTTTAGACAATTATTAACGAATAGAGTGTCTGAATTAGGAAATAGAGATGATAAAACAGTCGAGAATCTTAGGACGCATCTTGGAACTGTTAAGCCTACAAAGCAGAGATATGGAGCTCTTCTAAATAATATTCCCCCAGTCCTACATACTACTATTCAGAGCTTTCCAGTGTACGTGTGCAACGAAATAAAGAGGTATACTGCAGCGATAGCCGCAGAGCTTTCTGATGGTATACGAAAGATAGAAACAAGAGAACAACATTATAGATACTGTCATGCTGTTGGTGGTTCTATTGGATTTATGGTTGCCAATCTGATGGGACTCAGTAGGTACCTTACCCAAGAAGAAATCATGGGGATAAAACCCGATCACAATTTCGAATCAGAAAAGAATCCAGCTCGCGATTTCGGGATTGCATTACAATTAATTGATAATATACGAAATCTCCATGAGGACGCAGCCGCAGGTATACAGCGATGGCCTGCAGAATCGCTGAGGAGAGGAGGTATTACGTATGAAAAGATCGCACAATTAACTGCTAGAGATAAGGATGAATTAGCAAGTGCACATAAAATACTCCGCGAACAGATAAGAGATGCTCAAAAATATATTATAGGAGCGATCGATTGTATCGAGGTACTTCCCTATGAACCAGAAGGGTTAAGGATTTGTTTAGGGAATACATTGGCTAATGCAGGAGCACTATCAAGAATCATGGATACGAAAGAGTTCTTCTATAACGAAGAAAAGAGAATTATTAAACCCGAGGAGATAGCTAACATTGACAGAGTAGTCAGAGCACAAACAAGTTCCAGGATGTCACTCTCTCCGTTTATTACACACTTATTCAGAAAAGAAGCTTCCACCTTCGTTTATTCAGCCTAATTGCATGAGTATAAAAAAAGAGTTTAGTAAGGATTGCTATTCCTTATTGAAAAAAGTACCTCTTGGAAAAGTAACAACATACAAGGAAATTGCGCGAGCATTAGGAACAAAGGCTTATCGCGCAGTTGGGAATGCAATGCATAAAAATCCACACGCGCCTTACGTACCTTGTCATCGAGTGGTAAAATCTAATGGAAGCATTGGCGGGTTTGCACAGGGAAACGAGAGAAAAAAAGAGATGTTGCTTAATGAGGGCGTTGAGGTTATTGATGGAATGATTGATTTAAAACGATTTTTATTTCGCTTTGATAAGCGAGAAGTTTAAAAAGAAGTCTCTTTTCTTAAGGTATGGACAGCTTGCTTGTTGTTTGGTATTTGCTGATTGTATTAATAATCTTGGTTGTGAGTTTGTTCGTGATTATCCCCTCGCTTCGAGGGGCTTCGTTTGAGACAAGTAATCTTAAGGCAGTTGCTGCAATGATACGACTAAGCCGTATAAAAAAAGGAGAGCGCGTTGCCGAACTCGGCTCTGGTGATGGGAAGGTTGCAATCGCATTTGGTCGTACTGGCGCTTTTGTTGATGGTTATGAAATAAATCCGATACTTGTGCTATGGTCGCGATGGCAGATTAAGAAAGCTGGACTTGATAAGAATGTTCGCGTTTATTGGAAGAGTTTCTGGAATATCGATCTGAAAAACTATGACATAGTAAGCATGTTTCAAATACACTATATTATGAAAAAATTGGAAAGAAAATTAAAAAAAGAATTAAGAGGGGATTGTAGAATCATATCAAACAAGTGGGAGTTTCCGAACTTACAGTATAGGAAGAGAAAGAACAATATATACCTCTACGTCCTTAATAAGCAATCGTAGTACAATCATAAATATTAAGCGAGGCTTTATAATCTAAGAGTTTTATACGCTTCGTTGGTTTATTAAGATCAATGGTTTCCCGTAAGCTCCGAAATGCCCTTGAGTGATTATTCTCAACAGATTTTATTGGAATAGGGCGCTGCCTACTCTCCAGAAGAGCATGCATAAGAATTGATTTTAAGCAACTCTCAGCTCTCTCTGGCGTATCTGCACACACGATAACAGTATCTATCTCGAAACACTCCGCAATAAATCTTTCTTTGTCTTCTGATCGATACAACAATACATGATAGATCATAAACAACAGAGATCGAGAAGTATATAAGATTATTTATACTAAGCTATATAAAGTAAGATGGTTTATTTTTTGCGAGGTGAAAATGATCCTGATGTATATGCTGCCATTAGTGTTGGCATTAATACTATCTATAACATATTTGTTTAGTTATCGTGTTTCTAATAAATTTGAGAAGCAGCACGAGATTATCCTAAGTGTCGGATCAGGGATGATGATGGCTATTCTCTTTGCAGAGGTTATACCTGATATTATCGAGCAAGGACCAAAATTCTTGAGTGGAGAGATGCTTGGATTTAGTATGCTAGTTGGATTTGTTGGATATCACCTAATTGAGAAGTACACCTATAAACACACACGAAAGACTCTGCTAAGCGAAAGAATCGGATATTTACACGCTGTTGGGTTTTTTATTGATAATTTCCTAGAGGGGTTTGTCCTTGTCCTGATTTTTGGCCTGGATAATATTACTAGTTACATTGTATTTATGTTGTTTATACCATTGTTGCTAGGAGATATAGCTTCTTCGACAACGCTGCGCCACATTAATAATCGCTTTAAACTCGGTTGGATTGGATTGATCTTTATGTCATCATCTATAGTAATTGGCGCGTTGAGTGCGCTCTTTCTTAATCTGAGTGAGTCTATGTTTTATGTTGCACTCTCTATGATTAGTGGAGCTTTTATCTACTTCATTACAAGAGACGAATTACCTAGAGGTAGAAAAGGAAAGCCGTTTTTGTTTATCGTTGCGCTTGTGGTTGTACTTTCGTTATTTTTTGTGATACGATCTCTTATGTAGTATTGCTAAAAATTTAAATAGAATGTTTGTTGTATACACACTGATGTGAAAAAGAGTGTTCTTGTGTATGGTACTGAAGAGTGTCCCTGGTGTGCTAGAACAAGGGCTTTCTTAAAAGCGCACAACATTCCATTTCAAGATATTGATGTAGGAAGCGATCAGAAGGCTGCTGCCGAGATGGTTGAGAAATCTGGACAGTACGGCGTGCCTGTTATTGATATTGAAGGAACAATTATTGTTGGGTTTGACGAGCAGCAATTAAGGAGGGCATTAAAAATTAAATGATAAAATACGATTTTATTATATTTGGAGGTACTGGTTTGCAAGGGAGAATCTGTGGAAGAGATCTGTTAGATTCTGGTTACTCTGTTTTATTTGTCGGGAGAGATTTATCAGGAATCAGAAGTTTGTTAAATCATAGGAGAGCTGGCTTCTTGAAGGTTGATTTGAATGAGAGCGATTCTATCGTAAAAGCAATTAAACGATCCGGGGTTGATGTTGTTGTTAATTGTGCAGAATTAACGTTTAACATTCCCATTATGAAAGCGTGTTTGATCACGCGGAGATCATGTACTGATCTTGGTGGTTTGCAGTATGTAACAAAAGAGCAATTCAGGCTCGACACTGAGTTTCAACAACGAGATATTTTATGCGTGACCGGGTGTGGTTCTACACCAGGTATATTAAACGTAATGACCGCGCATGTCTTAGAGGATTATGAGTTAGTTGATAGCATTGATCTTGGTTTTACCTGGAATTCTAATAAGAAGATCTTTGTTGTTCCGTATTCAATGCAAAGCATTTTTGATGAGTTTACACAAGCACCTGTATTGTATCAGGATGGAAGGTTTGTGAAATCAGATAGAGTACGATGCATGGGTACTATGAGGTTTAGGGCTGTCGGGAAACAAACAGTGTATTGTATTGTGCATTCAGAGGTTTATACTTTTCCAAAGTATTTTAAGAAGAAAGGGTTAAAGAGTGTTCATTACTATGCTGGTTTTCCCGATCATTCTCTTCGCGTTATACAAACCTTGATTAATCTGGGATTTCACTCTCACGAGCTAGTCTCTGTTAATGGTGTTTTAATAAAACCTATTGATCTAACTGTACAGATAGTTAAGAAGATTAAACCTCCGAAGGGATATGAAGAGGTAGAAAATCTCTGGGCAAGAATCAAAGGTGTAAAAAATGGAAAGAAACGCGAGACAGAGATAGATTGCATTGTAAGAACAACTAAAGGGTGGGAAGAAGCAGGAAGTAATGTAGACACCGGTAGGACAATCGCTATCATGTCTTCTATGATCAAAGAAGGTCTTGTGAATGCTACTGGCGTGCATGCGCCAGAGGGCGTTATACCACATCGCGCGTTTATAAAAGAGTTAGGAAAGCGACAGATGTATGTTTATGTTAATGGAAGTAGGATTAATTAGCCTGGGATCTTTTTTCTAACTTTCTACTTTTTCTTCTAAGCCTAATTTCTTAGTTCTTACAGCAATAATAGGGATTATTTTTGAATACCAATGATTACCTGCCCTAATATTTATTAGTGCAACTTGTACACCAGCACTATCAGGACCGCAATAATTGGATAAAATTCCCAATTGTAATCCCCTAAACCTTTTACGAACAAGATTACAAAATCCAATCTGAGCTCCTCTTAATTCCTTAGCAGAATTAATTACTCCAATCTGAACCCCATGACTTGATCTATAAACACGATTATCAAATCCAATCTGAGCCCCTCTTGATTCTAAAGCATGATTATACGGTCCAATCTGAGCCCCATAACTTAATTCGTCAGCAAAATTGATTCCCCCAATCTGAATCCCTCTTAATTTTATAGCATAATTTTTTAGACCTACCTCCAATCCCCTATATCTTTCTCTCAGTTCTTCGTTAATTAGCCCTAATTTTATCCCCATTGATCTCAAGATAGGTACCAGTTTTTAATCTTTTCCGTGTTAATGTTATCCTCAAAATTAATGATGATTGCTATGTAAAACAACTTTATTCTATTTGGTATAAAGGATGTATTATACCGATGAACGATACACCTCGGGCTCTTTTAGAAACTTCTTCTGCATATACTACTCTATCAGTAGGGGCTTATAATAGTTACGAGGAGTTTATATTGTAAAATAAACAGGTGCTAAAATGATAAAACAAAACACATTTAAAGTAAAAAATCTTAATGAAGTTAATAAAAAGAGGTTGAAATGGCAAAGAAGAACAAGATATCGTTTTTATTTCTGCAAATTCTTCGTTGGCTATCATTAGTCCTTGCTATTCTGTTCTTTTTGTGGTTAGCCAAAAATTTAGGATGGCTAAAGGTTTAGATTTAGGAGAGATTATTACCGAACTTTTTAGGATAATATTTATCATATTAATGGTCTATGTAACTTTTCAAGTTTTAAGAGCCGTTATTGGCGGGACGTGGGCAACTGAAAATATTATTATTGCTGGCATGGGCGTTATTTTAGCTGGAATGTTTGTTATTGTAGGATTTTTAATAAATCAAGGAAGAGCATTAGGGATGCTGGAAGAAAGAACAAAGAATATTGGAGAAAGCTTATCTAACTTGGGAAGAGACTTTAAGGAACATTTATCGAAACACACAAGATAATTTTATCAAAGCTAACTATCTGTTCTCAAAAGATAGTTAAAGCTCTCTGCATATGGTTTTTTATGGAAGAAGGATATACACTAAAGATTCTGCATATAGAGCAAGTCACCCACGATGTAAAAAGATTTAGAATCGAGAAACCTGCTAAATATAAATTTATTCCAGGACAGGCATGTGATGTTGCAATTGACAAAGACGGATGGCGAGAGAAACAGCGACCATTCACATTAACCTGTTTACATAATGAGCCATTCTTAGAATTCACGATCAAGATTTATACTGCTCATCATGGGGTAACAAATGAGTTAGGAAAGTTGAATGAAGGAGACTCGCTCATTATTACTGATCCATGGGGAGCTATCCAGTATAAAGGAGGTGGTGTCTTTATTGCCGGGGGGGCCGGCATAACACCATTCATTGCGATTCTCAGAAACCTGAGGAGTAAGAAAAATTTAAACGGAAATACCTTACTATTCTCAAATAAAACAGAGAAGGATATCATCTTGCATGAGGAGTTTGATGCTATGTCGAAAGAAGGCTTGCGTGTTGTGTACACACTAACGCGCGAGAGTAACGATAACCATCACTATGGACGGATCGATGGCGAGTTTCTAAGAAACCATATCAGAGATTTTAATCAATATTTCTATATTTGTGGACCGATTCGAATGGTTGGCGAGTTGCAGCGAGTCATAAGTAACATGGGCGCGCATGCTGATGCGATTGTTGTTGAAACATAGAGATATTTAGTGATTTGTCTTTTGGCGCTGCATGAATTTTTGGATAAATTCTTCGTGTTCAGCGCGGTCAGTTACTCTGTTAACACGCCAATAATCTGCAGTTGCAATTTTCTCTGCTTTCACCTTCATAAGTGTTTTCCGATGAAGTTGTTCTGATATAAGCGTTTCATTGTTTGCGTAGTTTGCGATCTTTTTCGCATTTCCTACAGTATTTCCAACCGACGTAAAACGGAATTGTCCAGCCTTTGATTCAACAATAAGATCACCGAGTGCTACACCGACTCCAAAATCTATTTTTACAATAGAGCGTTTATTATTCTCGTTGAGCATCCGCTCAATATCTATGGCGAGAGAAACAGCCTTTAGGCCATTATCCTTCTCCTTCGTAAGCATGGGCGCAAGAATAATAATACGATACTCTCCTTCAGTGTAAATCTTAATACCCCCTTCTTTAATACGCCAGAGAACACCATCGATTGTTTTTATTCCGTCGGGCCCAGCCGCATCAAGCTGTTCTCTGTTCTTTATTTTAAGTGCAACAACCGCTGATTCTTGTTTTTCTCCTTTGTCGATAATATTGTCTCTAGGAGGCATTTGCGGTGGTGAATCTGTTTTTACAGAAAGTGTAGATCCTCCCATCTTACCGAAATATCTCTCTTTTCTCTTTTTTCTATAGTAGAGTAGTGCGGCAATTGCTACAAGTAGGATAATAATTAAAATCCAAAGGATAGGGGTATTATCTTCCAGGAATTCTGTCGCACTGACAAGGGAGATTGCTTTTCCAGTAAGGAAAGTTGTGCCAAGGTTCTCCTTGATTGTTCCATCACCAACTTCGATAGCATACTCTCCAGCAGGCGCATGAAGAAAGACATGCGTTGCTGCACCAACAGGAAGGTTTACTTCCTTGACCTCCCGCATACTACCTATAAGGATCTCAACCGGCTTGTCATAGGGAACATTTCCTGTGTTTGCTATCGTCAGTGTTTGATTCTCAAGACTGAACGAGGCCCGTTTTAGCTCTTCGACAAAGAAACTCTTTGTTACCCAAAGATCAGCAAGTTTTGCTTCAACGTGCCAATCACCAGGGGTATAATTCGCACCAATAGGGAATGCGGATGTTACCTGCGTTCTCGCAAGACGCTCTTCAAAGATTGATTTATCTGGACGGTAAATACTAATACCGACATCTTCACTTACCTGCTGACCCGCTTGATCATAAATAACAGGGATAAAGGTGATCTCTTTCTCAGGGGCTACTGATGGAGTACTAATAATAATGTCTATTGATGTCATGAGTTGCTTTATCTTAATGCTCTCTTTTGTTTCACCTTCATTAATAATCCCTCCCAGAGCATCTTTCTCATATGCATGTGCTTTTAGTTCGTAGCTTCCAGGAAGAGTATCTTGGGGTATTGTGAAATTAAAGCTGAACACTCCATCCTTCACGTTTGTTGTATACGAGAGGTTAAGCTGTGGAAGGGTAAGTTCTACAAAGCCGTTGAGTGGACCCTTGTTTTCTTTTGTAGCTCTCCCAAGAAGTCCAACACGCGCACCTGGGTCGAAACTAGAACCTTCAAGTTCAAGGACAATATCTACTGCTTTTGTGATATCAAATCTTTGGCTTATTTTTTCTTCTCCGTCATAAGTTGCTCTGATAAAGCACTCACCACCGGCTGTTCCAAGAAGGTAACGATCAAGGGAGATGTCAAGAACTACCTCTTTTTGTTGTCCTGCTTTAAGGTTGTATGGGCTACGAAAGAGCTCAATGGCAGTGCTATCGCAGCTAAGAGTAGTAATAAGGAAACTGCTAGTATCTCGTATCGGAACTATCGTTATCGAAACACTAAATTGATCACCCAGATTATAAACTGTTTTTGTCTCACTAAGAATAAGTTCAGCACGCACCCGCAAGATTAGAAAAAGGAGAAGGAAGATAAATGAAAATATTCTGAATGCCTCTTTTCGTTTCGACTTCATGAATTGTAATGTTTTTAATTATATATAAATGTTGTTGCTAATTGCAGCAATTACACAAAACCTAAGGTTTAGATCTACCAAAATCGAAAAACTCTTGTAATCTACTTGTAATCTGTCTACCTGTTCCTTCTTCGTACCTTCCTTTATATCCCAACATATCAAGAGTTGTATCAACAGCGCAAGCTAAATCATGTAATAAACCAAGTCCATTAAAGGTATAAGGTGTATATCCTTCTAATAAATCTGCACCAGACTTAAACGCATTCCATGCTTGTTCTCCCGTGTCAATTCCTCCTGTTGCTATAATGGTTGCATCTGGAAATACTTTTCTAGCATCTTTTACTGCTCGATCACGATAAGATTGTAAAAACCTACCACTACGTCCTGCAGAAGGATAACCCCAGGTTTCAGAAGGCACTTTTTCTTTAGGAGTCATGTAAGTATTTACCGCAACCAATCCAGTTCCTCCATTTTTTAGCCAAGCATCTACAAGATCAAGCCAGTTATCTCTTTTTTCTTGATCTGCATCATAAGGCCCCATCTTTACAAGAAGCGGTTTACCAGAAGTTTTTTGTGCTATTAACGAAGCAGCTCTTCCGAATTCTTCTGTAGCTCGTAATGCACTTAACGCAGCAGTGTTAGGCGAGAAAGGATTCCAAACAAAACCCTCAACATACGGATTAATTGAATCAACTAGTGTAGACAATTCTTCACGAGAAATATCTAATCTATCCGAAGAAGGAGGTAGACCACAAACACTTACAAGAATAAATCCATCGCCTCCTTTCTCACGGTATGTTCTTATATTCTTGAGAAAATAATCAAGTCCTTTACTAGGAAATCCTTGCGCATTATATAAATCTCCGTTCTTTGAATCAATCGCAACACGTGGTCGCGGATTTCCTTCCCTAGGATTAACAATAACTGTTCCAACCTCTTGAAATCCAAATATATATGAAAGTGGAGATAAAACATCCCCATTTTTATCAAAACCAGCAGCTGTTCCGAAAGGAGTTACTTGTTTACCAGCAAAGGACACTTTAAGATAAGGAAAATCAAAGTAGGATGCGACCTCTCTGACACTTTCCTCAAATTCATTTAAAGCAGTTAAAGCCATTTCATGTACTTTCTCAGGATCACCCTGTGATAGTTTGTACGCAAGAGGACGAACAACACGCCTAAAGAATGTAGGATTAGTCAAGCCCTTTACAAATATTGCTTTTTTTACCCATTCGATCATTATGAAAGTTGACCTTTATAATCATCCATTTAAATTATAAAAAAAGGAGCTATAAAAATCTATCTCATAAAAATTGAATTCTCAGGGTTTTACGAATCTTTATAAATTAGTGAACCTAAAAAGAGGCATGGACAGGCAGATAGTAACGCCGTGGGAGGTTGCCGGAGAGGTCAACTATCAAAAATTGATTCAAGAGTTTGGTGTTTTGCCCATGGGAAAGTTGCCATCAGTATTTCATGAGAATGCACTCTTTCGAAGGAATATTGTGTTCGCACACCGTGATTTTCAGAGGATTTCAGATGCTATTTCCAAAAAAAAGAAGTTCGTTATGATGACAGGCATGATGCCGACAGGTAAGTTTCATCTTGGCCATATGATTGTCGCACAGCAGATTATTTTCTATCAGAAATTAGGTGCTAAAGTGTATCTTGCAGTTGCTGATCTAGAGGCGTATAATGTACGACACCAGAGTTTAGAAGAAAGCAGGAAGATTGCAATGGAAGAGTACATTACCAACTATATTGCGCTTGGTTTAAAATCAGAACAATGCGAGATTTATTTTCAGAGTGAACGCTCGCATGATGGAAAAAAGGCAAATGCGTATTATACGCTCCAGAATTTGTTGGCACGCCATGCGACCTTTAATGAGTTTCGTGCCATCTATGGAGAAATCACTCCTGGAAAGATGATTTCTACACTCTTGCAGGCTGCCGACATGTTACATCCACAACTGCCCGAGTTTGAGGGAATTGTCCCAGTCATTGTTCCTGTTGGAATTGATCAGGATGCGCATCTAAGGCTTGCGAGAGATATTAGTCAGCGGGTGAAAGACCTTGAGTTCATACAGCTAAGTTCAACCTATCATCAATTTGTACCTGGGCTTAGTGGCGATAAAATGTCCTCGTCTGATGAGAATTCGTTCATCGCATTAACTGACACTGCTGCGGAGGTTGAGCGGAAGATACGGAAATATGCTTTTTCAGGAGGTAGAGATAGCACCGAAGAGCATCGTGCACTTGGCGGAAATCCTGAGATCGATGTGTCATTTCAGTATTTAAAATTCTTTTTTGAGCAAGATGATAAAAAGATTGAGAAGATCTATAATGAGTATCGAACAGGAAAGCTTTTGACCAGTGAGTTAAAGAAAATAACTATTAAGAAGATAACTACCTTCTTGAGAGAGCATCAAAAAAAGAGAGTACAGGCGAAAAAACTTATGAAAAAGTATCTAAGGAAATGAATTATCTTCTCTTTTTTCTTGTTCTCCAGGTATTTTTCTCTGCGTGGTTTATCTCTTCTCGATAAAAGATATGTGCGCTTTTTCCTTCTGGTGTTTCAATTCTACCTATCTTCTTCATTGAAGGAGAAAGACTCCAGAGAGGTCTTGCGTATGCTGCATGATAATGTGTTGCTCCATTAGTCGGGTCTTTGTATTTTTTTGCCATCAGTACTCTAGCTAGTAATAGGCAGTGTTCAAATTCTTTTTTACCGTATTTATCAGGATCCATAAGCTTTGTTCTGTTTTTATCTCTCCTATTGAAGCAGCTGTATTGATCAGGTGCTAAGAGAACCTCCTTAAGTGTTGTACCATTCTGTCTCTTGCCATCGTCTATTCGATTAATTGCAGTGTAAGCGACTGCTATCTTTTCCTGGTCAGCACAATTACGCGCCTCACCAAATATCATACGCGCCAGTAAAATGTCATCCGTATCATTCCTTAGATTTTCTGTCTTATATCTTCTTGTTTTCTTTTGTCGAGTATGAGATACATCAGCAGCTAAAACCCTAAGAGATTGTTCAGTACTATTTCCTCGTAAGGCAAGATACCCAACTGATGAAACTACTCCCACAAGTCCTACAAGAGCAGCAAGTGCGCCCCGCCGTGTTATTTTTTCTATCATAGTTCTCCCTAATTTCTATCATAAAGAAGGGTATTTAAATCTGTCTATTTGTTACCTCTATTCAAAAGTAAAATTAACGTTGTTTTTCAAGATAGTAGGCAGGGCCTGCGAAGATTCTGCCTGTCTTAAGACATTTCCAGATACCTGCAGCGAGACGTTTAGCGCGTGTTTTCTCATAGAAAGGAGAGACTTGTTTCTTTCTCTGCAGAGATTCAATAGAATTAAAATTATTCCTAACGTTGACGCCATAGCCTGCGCCGAACTTTCCCGCCGCTCTTATTTTCTTTCTTTTTGCTCCCATAATCATTTGACAAAACAGAGCTTTTTAAATTGTTCTATTTTTATTTCTCCCAAAGTAATCTTAGTTCAGTAAATCTTGGCTCATAATCACACAATGGATAAAGTACAGACACAAATTTCTTCACATGTGGAGTTTGACGATGGAAATCCTCAGCTTGCTTATCTTTAAAGGCCATGAAATGGATGAAAGATAATTCATCTTCTTTTTGATAAGAGCTATAGATCTCTGTACCTGGCTCAGTTTTAACAGCTTCAACAAATTCTCTGATAGCTTGTTTTGCTCTTTCTAGATATTCTCTTTTTATTTTGAACTCAGCTATTTTGTAGATCATGGTTCGTCTCTATTTCTTTATCCATCATATTAAAAATTAGGTTAATGGTCCTATATAAATATTATTGGTATCAACTGTGTCCTGCACACTGATATGGAATGATTGTCTCTTTACATAATGAAAAATAGCAAAATTTATATAAGAGTCTTAAGTTAACATAATATGGAAGAGAAAGATATCTTGTTTGGGGAAAATAAAGAAATCAGTGTAAATATAGTAGTAAGGGAAGAAGAAATGGATGAAGGAAAGGTTTTTATAGTGAGTAATGAAGAATTGGGAGTAGCAGATTTTGGAGATAACCTTGATGAAGCAATAGATAATTTTAGGAAATCTATGAAAATGTATTTAGAAACTTATCCTGAGAAAATTGAATTAATTAAAACAAAAATGCCTCTATTGGTCTCTAGGATACATCTTTAGAGATAATCTCTTTCAAATTCATCTTTATTAATTCCCAAGCGTCTCAAAATGTTTAGATATATCCAAACAGCAACTTCTTCTCTATGTAAAGGAACATTAAACCAACATGGGGCTGCCCGGAT
>CAYPUL010000005.1:12315-18619 GCA_964413975.1 Candidatus Woesearchaeota archaeon | reverse complement strand
GATGATCAAAAACAGCGCTTCGCCCCGCAGCTCAGAGAGATTCAGAGAGCGGTTAATAGTATGGTAGAAGCAAATCTACGCAGAGTTGTAAAGATAGCAATAGAATTTCGAATAAATAACAAAATCTCAAATTACGATCTTGATGAACTAGTCCAAATCGGGAATATGGTGCTCATAAAAGCTGCGGAGAGATATGATCCGGCAAGAGGATATCGGTTCTCGGTATATGTATCAGAAGCAATAAGGAGGGATTTTAACGAGTATGTTGCTCAGTCAAGAAGAGTTGTGGCGCTGCCATTTAACTTCATAATGATAAACTGGAGAATAAACAGCATACAGGAAGAATACCGAAAAGAATATGGAATGCTCCCAACAGCAAAGACGATAGCAGATCAGCTAAGCAAAATACTTTCGGCTAACTACACACCAGAGATGGTAGCGAAACGTATCGCGTATTCTGCGAGAAGAGAAATATCCCTAAATCCCGGAAAAGAGGATGATAGTGTACCAATTCCCTTACAAGATACTAGATTTAAAGATCCGCTCGAGGAAGCAATGGATCATGATACACAAGATCTCATTGGGAACTGCCTTAACAAATTATCAGAAAGAGAAAGAATTGTATTACTCTATAGATTCGGTTTATGCGGAACAACACAGAAAACTTTAGAAGAAATAGCGGAGTTAATCGGCTGCAGCCGTGAAAGAGTGCGCCAGATAGAAGTTAGAGCATTAAAAAGAATGAAATACATAATAAGCGGTACAGATGAAGAAGCATTAATCATGAAAGGAGCTGATCAAGCAGAGCCGCAACCTCAAAATCCTTTGCGGTCAAACCTTTCGAAGAATGCGTTGTCAGCATCAACCTTACTCGATTATACGAAAGGACGATATCGGGGTGATGTCCTTCCTTCTCGGCAATCTCGCCAACTTTATTCACAAACGCTAGCGACTCTTTAAAGTCCTTAAATGAGAAGTCCTTTACGATAACCTCTCCCTCTAACGACCATCCCCTTAAACTTTTCATACCCTCCTGAATCTCCTTTAGGGTAAGCATGATTCTCTATAAGAATAATATTAATAAAGATTGTTATTCGTTCTCCTACAGCCGTTCATACGCTAGAAACGGATCATGAATAGTGATCTCATATGCAGCAGCATCGCCAACGCCGATATACAATTTTGCCTTATTGTGTTTTATTCGTATAATTCCTCCAGGATATACTACAGAATATAGATCAAAACGCTTTGCCTCGCTGCGTGGCAAATCCTCTCTTCCCACGAGAATTTTCATGCCGAACAGCTTTTTTTTGTGATAGTCAAAGCAAAAACTAATAGGATAGTACTCTCGCACATTTCCTGCGGTATACCGCGCAACATGTCCCAAGACACCGAGAAGACCATTTTTTAATAAATGAACTTCATTAACGCCGCCCCACTCTCCCTTCGCAAACTGTCCATCGAAGAGATGGGCGCGCGACAAAATTCCTGGTTTAAAATCATCAAGCGAGCGAAGAAGAGTAAAACCGATCTTACCGCGCCCACCTTTTCTTCCTTGTGGTCGTGTAAAAACACCAAATTTTTTATTTGGGAGTTGAATGAAACGAATATCTTTCATGCCCCACGGACCATGAGCAAATCGCTCAAGGGAGAGCAGATCCTTTCCTCGATAAAATACTGTCCGATAACTCAGTCCTTTTTTTATCTGGCGATGGCTGACCTCAACACCTCCGATAATAATCAATTCTTTCAAACAAATAACAAACGGGTCCTCTAGATCATAGATAGGTAACGTATTATTGACAATCTCGCAGACAGATTTTTTTGTATGGCGAAAAAAAACAACCATAGATCCTCCTTCCTGAGAACGTTCTTGCACTCTTCCTAGAATGTGCAACTGTCCGCGTACATAGAATGGTGAGGTAATGTTATATACATCCCGATCGCCAATACCGGAGAAGCATAACTCTCGAATCTTCGTGATGCTCTTCTGGTTATACGCACTCAACAAACTCGCTATATCATTCCCTCCTTTTTTCATGAAAAGATTACCTCACTATGCTGAACAAAAAAGAATTTATAAACTTGAGCCTATGTGTGAATACCGTTCTATGAATTTATAAAAAAGAAAAAGGAGGATTAATCTTCCTCTTCAAGTTCAGAGATCTTTTCTGCAACGCCCTTTGACTCTTGATCCAGAGAATCTTTGTATTCCTTAAGCATCTCTATCTTCTCAGCCTTTGTGAGGAATCCTCTACTCGAAAAACTCGAGCAGGGTCCGTTGCCACATCTATATCCGTACATGTTCTAGTCGCCTCCTTTCAGTCTAATATCGGGCATACGATAATAGAAAAAACAAAGTATTTAAATATATCGGTCACCCAATACGTGAATGAAAAAACATCAAAAACTGTATTGCTGTGATATGCGGGGATTTTTATCTTTTCTGATACTATTTCTTCTATCAAAAAAATCAATGAGTGGTCAAGATCTCGCCCATGAGCTGGAAAAACGCAGGGGCGATAAACCTAGTCCTGGGACAATTTATCCAGCATTAAAATCTTTAAAACAAGCAAGTCTCATCCGCGAAAAGAGAGATGGCAAATCAATAAACTACTTACTAACTGAAAACGGGAAACGAACACTCGGGATTGCAAAAGAACAATTCTGTAGAACATTCATAGATATTATTTGATTAGCGTGGTCTTGTATTCTTTCTTCTCCTAAACTGCCGATGGTCAAAATTTCTTTTATGATACCTTCTCCCTAGATTTTCTCTTTGGCTACTTTGCATCTTCTTTTCCCTCCAGCCATCGTGTCTTGATAATCCTTTATCACGAATATCTTGAAAATTCACATATACCTGTTCAATTTTTGGCATTTCCAATGGAACTATATGCAATTCATCATCCTCCATTACCCTTCGAAAATTTTGGTAATCTTTTTGGGACACTAAAGTAAGGGCCATTCCTTCTTTTCCAGCACGCGCAGTTCTTCCTATCCTATGGATATACTCGGTACTTGTCGGAGGCACATCATAGTTATACACATGAGATACATTCTTGATATCTAAGCCGCGTGCAGCAACATCAGTACACACGAGGATTGTAACCTTCGCCGAATGGAACTTCTCCATCACTTCTTTTCTTCTTGCTTGACTCAACCCTCCATGAATAGAAACAACATAAAGACCATAACGCTTCAGATTTCTAGAGACAAAGTCTGCATTTCTCCGCGTATTACAAAATACCATTATCAATCCAGAATGTTCCTTCTTTAAAAGATGAATAATTAAAGAAAACTTCTGTTGGGGCAGTGTATCGTAGTAATACTGGGTGAGTTTTTTCGGATCAACATAGGATTCTGCAACAACAAAAATAGGATCGCGCATGTAGTGTTTTGCAATACGCTGAATATCCTGTGAGACTGTTGCAGAAAACAGCAAGGTTTGTCGCTCTCGTGGGCATGCTTCAATAATCAATTGCATATCCTGAATGAAACCCATATCAAGCATACGATCAGCTTCGTCCAATACGAGTACGCGAACCTGCTTCAAAGAGAGCGTACCCTGTCTTATATGATCGAGTATTCTTCCTGGTGTGCCAACGACGACATCCGCTTTCGCTATACCTGCTACTTGTGGAGACATCGCAACACCTCCATAAACGTCAACAATGCCCAATTGAACATGTCGAGAAAATTGCCGAAGTGCTTTTGCCACCTGATCAGCAAGCTCGCGTGTCGGAACAACAACAAGGGTCTGCACTCCCTTCCCCCTGACAATGCGCCCGATAATCCCAGATCCAAATGCTAATGTCTTTCCTGATCCAGTAGCAGCTTGTCCAATTACATCCTTTCCCTTAACAACTAAAGGAATAGACTTTTGTTGAATCTCTGTGGGACTAGAAAACCCGGCATCGCGAACTGCTTTCAATAATTCTTCTCCTATACCTAGTACTTTAAAACTGTCCATAGTATTTTATCGCACAACGCTATTTAAATCTGTCCTTGTGATCCTACGTGCGCACAACAGCGTGCTGCATCGCGAACTGTAGATCTCGAACAGCATCTAGGACGCGGATATCGGGTGATAAAACATAGACGTGATCATTAACA
Source organism: Candidatus Woesearchaeota archaeon (assembly GCA_964413975.1). GTDB lineage: Archaea > Nanobdellota > Nanobdellia > Pacearchaeales > GW2011-AR1 > UBA73. The sequence goes on along the minus strand of CAYPUL010000005.1, from coordinate 14,503 downwards.
GATCGAACTGCGCGGAAAATCCGTTGTAAAAACTCTCGTCTTGCTTTATCTTTATAAAAAGTCCAATATTCTGCAGGATGTTTCTCATACAAAACCTTCCAGAATATATCTTGGGTATTTGGATTAGGATATTTCGTAAATAGAACAGACCGACACATCGCTCCAGGAAAATCAACACCGCGCGAACACTTTGTCGTAAACAACATTTTTATAAACCCTTGTTTAAACAACTCAACATTCTTCCCAAATACATCTTCTTTTTGTGAACGTATCAAACTCTCTGAGCATATCACCTCATCCAAACCAAAATCGCGCTGCTCGTGTTCGTTAGGTAAATCCTGAAATGCTTGCACGTGGACAAGCAATGGTAACGGGGCTTTGACAACAGATGCTCCGAGCGCTCTCAAATAATCCTCCCGCGTATATCGACCTGAACTAAAATGAGAGTACTTACAATCAAATTCTTTCCCTGTACGAATAATCTCAATAGTGCCTGGATTAAGAGATTCTGCTTCAACGATAGCATAATCAGAAATACGAAAGATTTTTTGGATAACCTCCCTGCTATGCAAGGTTCCAGACATAAAAATCAGCGTCTTACTCTGTTCCATCAAATTCCCTACAGCAGAAGACAGATTAATACTCGCGAGTGTTACGACTAGGTTATCCTCGTCTTTTCTATAGCGAACAAATACATCTTCGAAAAGTTCCTTAAAACGATGCGCAATCTCCAGGAGTTTATTCCCATAATTCAACTCATCAAGAACAATCTCTGCTTCAAGCGCAGCATCTCCAATAGCTAGAGAAAGAAGATTAGCAACATTTGTCTCTCGTAAGGAATATATTCTCTCAGAGTCAATCCCAAGAGCGCGACAACGCTGCTCTTCTACTTCTATGAGTTCAATAATCTTCTTGATCTTATCCTTTACTCTAGGATTAACAGTTATGAGCATATCAAAAGCGCGAGCTAGTCGCGTCAAATTAAGAGATTCTTGCTGAAACAAATTATCCAAAAAATCGTCGGCTTCATCTATAATATCGATCTCTGTCGCGGGCTTCCGCCCAATGCTCAGCTCAGCCAGGTACTTTGCTGCGTTAAAAATAATAACATCGGCCATAATATACGCAAGATATTGGTCATAGTAAGAACATCCTTCTTTCCGATGATAAAATACGTACTTTCTGCCATTGGCGCCAACGTAGCTATATTTTCTAGCATCGCGCAACAAACGAATCTCAAAATCCGCAGGTAGAATTGGGCTCCAGTATGGATTAGCAGGCGCAATCAAGATTCTTCCGATATCTTCTAATAGTATGTCTCCGCGAGCATCCAACAAAGTATTATTTTGATAATATTCAATGAGCTGATTATAATTCTTCTCATGAATCTTTATTGTTTCAGGGAGATAAGGATCGGCGCATGAAGCTCCTGGTTTGATAAGAGAGTCATGATTATCTCGTCCGCTGATCATCGCAATCTTCATTCTGGTTCCATCATGCTTTAAGACATACTTTTGCTCCATGTAATCCTTCTCGTACTGCTTCTGGAGAGCCTTGACAGGTACCACTATAGAAGTCCTCCCAAGAATGCGACCAACGTTCAACGCAATCGCAGACTTTCCAGTACCACATGCCCCTTGTAGAAAAATAACCTTTGTTCCCTTCCTGACAAGATCAACAATCTCTCGCACAACATCCTCCTGCGTCTTTCCATTTGAGAAACGAAGAGGCTCTAACTTTGTGCCATTATCATACAAGCTCCAGAATTCTTTATCGTTTAAGATATCTGTAACGACCTTATCTTCCTCATTTAGAAAGGTTAACGAATTGGATCTTTTTAATTCAGGGACGCTATTGTCATCTGACTCTGGAGGGGAAAGAGTGCCATCAACACCAGCAATTCTTCCCGAATCGTCAAAGATAATCCGTGACATGCCTATTAAGATGAATACCTATTTAAAAAAATTACGCTAAGAAGCTGCAGATCACTAAAGTAGCTTAAAGATAGTGGTAGCATAATTATATAAGCTCTTTCTATATTAAAAGTAAAAGTTTATCAAAAAGAGTATGAAAAAAATCAAACTAAACTATGTATTTCTCGTGTTGCTCTCTATTCTTGTATTTCAGGTGCCATTAGCACTAGCCAGAGAAAGTGCAACATATGAATATCTTGTAAGCGATGGTATTG
>CAYPUL010000005.1:965-12305 GCA_964413975.1 Candidatus Woesearchaeota archaeon | reverse complement strand
TCAGAGGTCTAGTGTCCTCTGATACTCCTCGTAGTCTACCCAGTGCTTGTCTTGGCTATGTTCTATGTAGTAATCAACTGCTTCCGTCGTCGTGCTTCCAATGCTTCTACAAAATAACCTTCACTCCAGAATTTGTCTCCCCAAAGGTAAAATTCAAACAATTTCCTGTGGTTCTTTCTCATCATGAAAGATGATAATTCTTTTCTATGTATTAATGGCCGCCAGAATCTCCGCCGGTGTGTCCACCGGTGTCTCCGCCGCTATATGATCCGCCGCCGCTAGAAGTTGTCCCACCCGTAGATGTTGTTGTGCCACCGCTATATGATCCGGTATCACCGGTAGAAGTTGTAGTGGTGCTTCCTGTGGATGTTGTTGTGCTTTCTGTGGATGTTCCACTCGGCGAACTAGTATGGGTCTCTCCTGTAGAACTTGTCCATGAACCATCTGAATTCTGCGTCCAGGTTCCTGATGAAGTAGTAGTTCCCCCGGTTGTTCCAGTAGTTCCAGTAGTTGTTGTACTCGGAGTATATGTGTAACTGCCATCAACATTTACAGTATATGTCCCACCATAAGAAGAGGTATGCTCTCCGGTACTGCTTTCATAATGGCCGTATGCTGATGTTGTTCCCTCGGTTGTTGTTCCACTAGTCTCCCCTGTCGTTGGATTATATGTCTCTCCAGTAGAAGAGGTCCATGTGTTAGTACCTGTATCATAACTCCAGCTCTTCCCTGAAGGATCGGTATATCCGCTATGCGTCCCTTCTCCTGTAGTGGGAGACTCGTACACATGTCCCTCTTCATCTACATAACTTCCATCCTTCTCTACATAATAGTACTGATTCGGTGAAGGAACATATTTCTCTCCAGTTGAGGATTCCCATGTACCACTTTTATAAGTCCAAGTTACTCCCTCAGGAGTAATATACTGTGCTTTCTCTTCGTGCCCTACTGGAGCTAATGTTGTAGCAGGAGCCTTATGAATCTCTCCACTTGAGGATTCCCATGTACCGCTACCTTTATACGTCCATGTTGTCCCTTCTCCTTCTGTCCCAAAAATATACCTATCCTTATCAGCCTCATAATGAGTTTGTTCCACGTGAACCGAAACATCGGGGGTATAAACCTTTCCAGTTGAAGGTTCCATATAATTGCTATACTCTGGGTTATATTCCCAAGAAGTCTTTGTCCCACTCTTATCGCATACAAACCCTGTTGGTTTATTTTCAATCGTAGCACCATCAATTGACTTATATGTTCCAGGTTGATAAGAATACTCTTCCTTTGAGCCGTCTGGTTTAATAATCTCATATCCCACAGCGGAATACTTATATTCATAGGCGCCCTCGTCTGTTTCTACCTTGTATTCATGTACTTCATCTCCCCGCAAATAGCCCTTTGCATTGTCGACAAATCCTTCCGGATATTTTTCTTCGTACATAATACCTATAGGGGTAGTATACGTATATCCGTCCTTCTTAAATTCGTATTTATAGCCGGTCGCAGGATCAATATACTCTTGCTGCTCAAGAAAACCGCCACCTACCTCAACCTTCCCTTCTGCAATTAAATCATCAATTTTATCGATCCTTCCAATCGGAATTATTTCAACCTCGGGATTGATATCAATGAATCCAGGTGGGATATAATCTTCGCCATACGACTTACGAAACTCGTCAGCAAAACGCTCGGTCACTATCAGTGTGGCTTCCTCTTCGCTCTTTCCCTCTGCGACTAATTGTTCATACTGCGTATCATACTCGCCAGCTAACTTCTCTGCCACTTCCTGTACTTTCTTTGACTCCTCATACATTCGTTGAAGAACCTCAGCACGATCAGGATACTTTTGAATAAGCTCGTCTTTCTTTCGTTCATACTCCTCTACATTTCTTCTATTCTCTTCAGCTATTTTCTCGCGTATTTCTTTAATATCTTCATAAGTCTGCAATCCCTCTAGCATACGATCTCGCTCTTCATCACCAATATTACGGTACCTAGTGTCGCTATAAAATCGATCGGCATTCAAAACCAAATGCTCGGCAGCGGTAAACTGTCCATGTGCCTTCCCGTAATCTCCATGTGCAAGAGCAGCTTCGCAAATCTGTAGTTTCAATAGCGCATTCTCCAATAATACTTCTTCTGTCGTTGTATCCTCGCCAGCCTCCTTCGTCTGCTCAACCTTCTCTTCCAATTCTATAACATCAGCTCGTAATTCTTCAATATTCGCTTCACTTACTCCTTCCTTTACAGTATCGGCAATACCCTCTTCTTCTTCCTCCTCTTCTACCTCTAACGAAACCTCAAGCGTTGTAACCCCGCTTCGTTCAGCAACATCCTCAACAAACACTTCCTCCAATTCACTGAAAACAGCCTCTTCCTCAACACTCTCTTCACGTAAATCTTCGATCAACGTGTCTGCGTCTTCCTCACCAATTTCTCCAGCATTCACTGCTTCCTGCAATTCATTGTCAATCGCTTCTGCATAATTGCTATGATCAATAACATCGTCGTGGAGTTCAATAAAGTCATGGAGGCTTGTATCTTCAGAAGAAGTAAACTCATTGTAGGTTACTCCGCCACTTTCTGCAATCCCTTGTATGTCTTCATGAAAATCCTCGAGAATAACACTGGCGGCATCTGCGGCTTCTTGCGCTTCGCTATATGCTCCATCCTGAATCATTGCATGCATCTCTGCAAACCGTTCATCCAAATAGGCAGCCTCTAAAGTAGCCTCTGCCTCATGCGATGTCGCAAGTGCTAATCGCACATCCTCCAAGAACAAGTCCAGAGTATAAAGAATGCTATCTGGAGAAGTCCCTGGATCAACGAAAGTCTCGTCAATATCACTCGTCGTTGTCTCACCCTCCTGAGCAAACGCTAGTGTTGAGCATATGATGAGTAAACTAAATAATAGTACACTTACCTCGCCTCTTTTCATGTTTCTTTAAAGAATTGTGGATTTTTAAATCTTTCTGGAGTGGGGGGTGTGGGACGGGATTGAATGATTATAATCTGAATAAGTTATGCCATATTGTTCTGCAATATAAAGCGGTATCTATTCTATCTTCTCTTTTCTGTCCCACTTCCCCTAGTAGAGAGATATTTAAATAAGGTTTTGTAATTATCTGAATGATAAAAATAATCGATTGTGGAAGCCAATTAACACAGAATATTGCAAGGAGAGTTAGAGAATTGGGGGTCTATGCAGAAATAGTCCCATTTGATACTCCTATTGAAGGAATTAGAGTACATGACCTTGAAGGGATTGTTATTTCTGGAGGGCAGTTTAGTGTTTATGATAGTGGTTCTCCTATATATTCAAGAGAAGTCTTAAATTTAGGTGTTCCCATTTTAGGAATTTGTTATGGACAGCAATCAATTGCATATTTACTTGGAGGGAAAGTAGGTCCTGCTCAAAATAGAGAGTATGGGGAAACAAAAGTAAAAAGAATAGGTGAAAGCCAGTTATTTCACAAAGTTCCAGATTGTTTTAAGGTATGGATGAGTCATGGAGATGTTGTTGAACGATTACCTAAAGGTTTTGAACCTATTTTAGTTTCTGAAAGTAATCAGATTGCTGCTATGCAAATGCAAGAGAGAAATATCTATTCGGTTCAATTTCACCCAGAAGTTGACCACACTGAAAATGGAAGAGTTATTTTAGATAATTTTTTAAGAATTTGTGATGTTCAAAGAACTTGGAATCCTACAAAAGAATATGATAAGATTGTTGAAGAATTGAGAGAAAAACTTAAAGGAAAGGTAGTTATTGGAGGAATTAGTGGAGGAGTAGATTCTTCAACAGTATCAGTATTGGTAAACCAAGTGATAGGTAAAGATTATTATCCTATTTTTGTTGATAATGGGTTACTGAGGTTAAACGAGGCTGTAAGAGTAGAGGAGAGTTTAAGAGGATTTAATCTTGGTATAAGATATATTGATGCTTCAAGAAGATTTTTAGAGAGATTACAAGGAGTTGAAGACCCTGATAAAAAGAGAGAAATTATCGGTCATGAATTTATTGCTGTTTTTGAAGAGGAAGCAAGAAAAATTCCTAGAGTAGGATATCTTGTTCAGGGAACTTTATATCCGGATGTTATTGAAAGTGTTCCTGTTTATGGTTCTTCATCAAAAATAAAAAGACATCATAATGTTGGTGGTTTGCCTAAGAAAATGGGATTAGAGGTTATTGAGCCTTTTAGAAATTTGTTCAAAGATGAAGTTAGAAGGATTGCTGAGTATAGATTGAAAATGCCAAAACATATTGTATTGAGACATCCTTTTCCTGGACCTGGGTTGGCTGTTAGAATTATTGGGGATGTTACACCAGAAAAATTAAGAATTGTTAGAGAATCCGATGATATTTTTATTAGTGAAATTATGAATGAAGGATTATACTATCAGATTAGTCAAGCATTTGCAGGACTTTTGGGTGGCAGGGCTGTTGGGGTTATGGGCGATGCACATACTTATGGGTATATGATTGGATTAAGGGCGGTTGTTACAAATGACTTTATGACTGCTGATTGGTATGATTTTGAAAGACCGTTTATGACTAGAGTTGTAAATAGGATTGTTAATGAAGTTAGAGATGTTGGTAGAGTTTTTTATGATTTTTGTCAGAAACCTCCTTCAACAATTGAATGGGAATAATAAATGAATTAAAGTGGTCGCGGATTACTAACTGTAACATACTTTTAGCATATCTTTATAATCTTGTCTTTTTTATTCGAAAGGGGCCTGTAGTATAATGGTAGAATGCATCCTTCGCATGGATGAGATCCGGGTTCAATTCCCGGCAGGTCCATGTCCTTGTGGGGAAAGTGACATTTTTAGCGACAAGAATTTAAATGGATCTTTATTTAGAATGAAATGAGAAAAGTAGTTTATCTGGATAGTGCTGCAACAATGCCTGTACGAAAAGAGGTTATGCAAGAGATTGAGGAGTATTTTTTAGAAGAGTATGGAAATCCTTCTTCTCTCCATCAGTTAGGAGAAAAAGCTAAAAATGCAATAAATTCTGCTAGAAAGAGATTGGCTGCAGTAATTGGTGCTAAGGCGCATGAGATTGTTTTTACCTCTGGAGGAACAGAGTCAAATAATCTAGCGATTCAAGGACTTGGGAGAGTGCAGCCTCTGAAAAGGAAGATTATCGTTAGTGCGATTGAGCATCCGTCTATTTTAGAGATATGTTCTTTTTTGAAAAAAGAGGGATATACTATAGTTACAATTCCTATTGATTCTCATGGCATTGTACGATTGGATGTGTTAAAAAAAGAACTAGAGAAGGATTATCGGAATATCTTGGTTGTTTCGGTAATGCATGTGAATAATATTATTGGGACGATAGAACCGATTGAGGAGGTTGGAAGAGTATGTAAAAAAAACAAAGTGATGTTTCATTGTGATGCGGTTCAGAGCTTTGGTAAATTGAAGATTGATGTTAGAAGAATTGGCATTGATTTGTTGAGTGCTTCTGGACATAAGATTGGAGGTCCGAAAGGAGTCGGTTTTTTGTATGTTCGTGGAGGTGTTAGTATTAAGCCGTTGATATTCGGGGGTGGTCAAGAACGAGGATTGCGGAGTGGTACAGAGAATGTACCTGCGATTGTTGGTTTTTCGAAGGCTGCTCTGTTTAGCGAGAGAATGAAGAAAGAAAGAATTGAACGAATACGAGATAGGATGATAGAACGACTTCAAAAGATCGGTGGGAGGGTTAGTGGTTTGTCGGGAAAGAGGATTTTTCATATCATTCATGTTTCTTTTCCTGATGTTATGGGAGAGATGCTCGTACAATTTTTATCTGCTAGAGGTATTCTTGTATCTGCGGGAAGTGCATGCGAAAATAATAAGGAACGTGATGATTATGTGTTAAAGGCTCTTGGTTTAGATAAGAAAGAAAGAGATGGTTCAATACGAATTAGTTTGAACGAGGATGTTACTTTGCAAGAGGTTGATTGTGTTGTTGGAGAGATCGAGGGTGTATCTAAGATGTTGAGGGGAAAGATATATAAACACTCAAAGATACTATAGTGTAATTAGGTGAGAGTTATAAATAAAGGAAAGGAGGTGAAAATGGCAAGAGACAAGACTACAACCATGATAGGGAAATGGGCGTTTTTGATAGGTGTTGGTCTCGCAGTCATCTTTGGTCTTTTTACAGGTGTGCAGACTCCTGCTATGACTTATTTCCTTGTCCTGCTAGGACTCGTAATCGGTTTCCTGAATGTCGCTGATCGCGAGGTCGCTCCATTCTTGATGTCGAGTGCAATCCTTGTTGTCGTGACATCGTTGAGTGAAAATACGATGTCTAGCGTTCCCTATGTTGGCGATATTTTGCTGGCACTCCTTATACTTTTTGTACCGGCCACGATTGTGGTAGCAGTTAAGCATGTCTTCACTATAGCGAGGCATTAGGTAATTTTCTTTTTTTCTTTCTTCTCCATTAGATTTATTAGTTATTGCTCCTTCGAAATTGTGGATCGAGGAGAATTGTATTATCAATAGTAGTGTTGATCCATGGTTAAGAAAGTTACATGGTGCTTACACGCTTATTGTGCAGTTGAAGAAATGTTGCTGAATTGGGGTTCCTTTTGTAACTACGTCTGTTAATTTATCTAGAGAAAAACCTATGACAATGCTGGAGGATCTTGATGAAGGTATAAGAAAAAGTGTAGATTATATTATTTATGAAGGCGTGAAGAATGGAAGGCCAAGCACGCTTGTCGATTTAACCGAAGGAGAGCTTGTTGAGCATTAAATTTAAATAGAAATCTCTTCTAGAAAAGAGATGCGAAGGATTATTCGAAAGCAACGACGGAAACGAAAATTGAAAATGCAGCAGAAGAAGCGATAATACTAACATAATCATGGTCAGGAGAGGCTAAATGCCGCAGGCAGTTACGCATATCTTAGTTCCTATTTTGTTCGTTGCAATAGTTAGAGATTTCTATCTGCGAACGAAGGATAGAAAATCTTTTCCGCTCCACTATGTGCTCGCTGCAGGTATTGGAGGGATTCTTCCAGATATCGACATTGTTTTTTCTGTATTTCTCTATTTGCTTGGCATCCCACAATGGGATATTCATAAAACGTTTTTTCACTCTTTGTTTTTTCCACTAATTTTCTTTCTGTTATTTTTAGTCTTAAGACCTGTTCGTGCGAGAGCTAGGATTTGTAACCTAACGAAACACAAATTAAAATTAAGTATACTATTTTTAATGATAGCAATTGGTGTTTTGATACATATCTTTCTTGATGCGTTGATTGGTGGCCCTGCGTTTTTCTTCTATCCTTTTTCGTTCTCTAACTATGAGATTAACCTTGCCGCTTCCCTTCCCCTAGCATTCCGTGATTTAATTACGCCTTTACTTGATGGCATTGTCCTCGTGATCTGGATCGTGTATCTCGAATTGAAGCATAAGATTTCGAATTTCATTTAGTTCTTATACTTTAGCTAGCTCGTCTTCAGCTAGCATAGCATAGGCAAGTGTTTTATTTGTGTTTTTTTCGATGATTGCAACGTGGTATTGGCCGTTGGGAAGGAGGATGTTGATTTTACCAACCATGCCTTTTTTTATTTGTGGTTTTGAGCCGTCGTTTGTATAGTATTCTATATAATCGGGATTGGGTTCGACCAATAGAATGACTAATTGGTGACGTTTGAACTTTGTTTGCATGCTATTTTTTCTTCTTTGTGCGCTCTGGCGAGAGTTTTATCTTTGAAAATGCGAAGATGTAAAGGATCTCAAGCAGGCCTAATGTGTTTATGAGGAGGATTGCTATAAACCAGATTGGTTGATTCTTTCTACCAGCTTTCCAGAGTGCGAGTGCTTTCCAGAGAAGTGACCAGAGGAGTGCGAGAATAAGAATCGGGAATGGGACCCCTAATTCGGTTGCTAATTGGTTTACCAGCGTTATTACATCTGTCGGCATTGTATCCTAAGTTCTTTTCTTTATAAAAGACTTATGGAAAGCTTTTTGTCACTTAAAAAATAAGACTTTTTATTTTTGTTATTTTTCCGACGAAAAAGATTGGAGCAGAGAAATCTTTAAATAGGTTTGAAACGAGTATGTGTGGTAACCACAAGTAATTGTGTTGAAAAATAGTAAAGACACAATATATTGTGGTCAGGAGATGCACTGTCCCTATTGTCGTCATGCTGAAACGAAGGTCGTTGATAAGCGGGACGTGCAGCATGAGACGCGAAGGCGGCGCGAGTGCCTGACATGCTCGCGGCGGTTTAGTACGCGAGAGGCGCTTGAGCAGGCAGGATTGCGTGTGATCAAAAAAGACGGGAGACGGGAGCACTTCGATCGAGAGAAATTAAAAAGAGGTATGCTTCGGGCGTGTGAGAAGCGGCCGATAAGTACGGAGAAAATAGATTCGATGGTGGCGCGGATAGAGGAGCATTTGCAGAAAAGAGGAAAGGAAGTTGGGACGAAGCTGATTGGTGATTTAGTTGCGCGGGAATTGAAGAAGATAGATAAGGTTGCCTACATACGTTTTGCTTCTGTGTACAAAGAATTTGCTGATATTGGTGATTTCAAAAAAGAGATTCGGGAGTTGTTAGGATAATGGGTATTGATTTGTTGAACAATGGAAATGGGAATGGGGATAGTTTCAATGGCGATGATGTCCGACTAAAAGCTAGAAAAAATATTGCTGTGCAATTCGCTCCTTTATTTAAGCTTGAGCGATATTTTAGCCTTGAGGGAAAGAAGCCCTTTGAGTATGATCTCTTTGGGAACCCTATTCTATGGGTAAGGGAAGATGTTAGTATTAGTGATGATACAGGGAAAGTTGTATATGTACAGCCGGGTGTGAAAAAACCTGATTTTTGGTCTTCACTTGCATTGAAGATTGTTGCTAGTAAATATTTTTGGGGAGATCTGCATAAGGGAGAACGGGAACAGAGTGTTGAACAGCTGATTGGACGTGTTTCGCGGTTTATTGGAAGACAGGCTCTTCAGCAAGGATATCTTGATGAGCGAGAAGCTTCTATTCTAAGAGACGAGATTGCTGCGATTTGTTTGAATCAATTGTGCGTGTTTAATTCTCCGGTTTGGTTTAATGCAGGCATTCAGGAGTATAATAAAGAGGCAGGAGGGGTTTCTGTGTATCAGTGGGATGCTGCTACAGATACAATAATAAAAACGAAAAAGAGTGATGATCGACCGCAGTGTTCTGCGTGTTTTATTCAGAGTATTAGTGATGATATGGATTCTATTATGGAGGTTCAGGTTGCTGAGGCAAATCTGTTTAAGGCCGGGAGTGGTACTGGAACGAATCGCTCGCCACTCCGAAGTTCAAAGGAAAAATTAACAGGAGGAGGACGAGCTTCTGGGCCTGTTAGTTTCATGCGAGGGTATGATGCATATGCAGGAATTATCAAATCAGGAGGAAAGACTAGGAGAGCTGCGAAGATGGAGATTCTGAATGTTGATCATCCTGATATTATGGAGTTTATTATGGCGAAACAGAATGAGGAAAAGAAGGCGTGGGCTCTTATTGAGCAGGGATATAGTGGTAGTATGAACGGAGATGCTTATGGGAGTATTTTCTTCCAGAATTGTAATATGTCAGTTAGAGTACCTGACGAATTCATGGAGGGTGTGAGGAATGGCGGCGAGTGGCAGACGCGCTTTGTCAGTGATGAAGGTGTGTGTGAAAGCCTTCTAGCACGAGATATTATTACCAAGATCGCTGAGGGAACACATATCTGTGGTGATCCTGGGATGCAGTATGATGGTGTCATTAATAGATGGCATACATGTAAGAATAGCGGGAGGATAAATGCGAGTAATCCGTGCTCGGAATATATGTTTTTAGATGATAGTGCGTGTAATCTCGCCTCAATAAATCTAATGAAGTTTCGAACAGCTGATGGAACCTTTGATAGTGAGAAGTACAGACAAACGGTCATGATGTTTATTACTGCGATGGAGATTCTTGTTGATGGCTCGAGTTATCCGAATGAGAAGATCGCGCGGAATTCGCATGATTATCGACCGCTGGGACTTGGGTATGCGAACCTCGGTGCGTTACTCATGGGTTTTGGCCAGCCATATGATTCTGATGGAGGAAGGGCTGTTGCGGCTGCATTGACTGCGATCATGACTGGAGAGGCGTATAAGACTTCTGCTCTACTTGCTGCCCATGTTGGTCCGTTTCCTGGATTTAGCAAGAATCGAGAGCCGATGCTCGAGGTAATGCGAATGCATCGTGATGCAGTAAAGCGAATTAATGTTGAAGCGATTCCTCCCCAACTACGGTACTTGGTAAATGACGCCTGGGATGTGTGGAGCGAGTGTGTTGAGTTGGGGGAAAAATATGGGTATCGGAATGCGCAGGCAACTGTCATTGCGCCGACAGGAACAATTGCATTTATGATGGATTGTGATACGACTGGTATAGAGCCTGATATTGCGCTGGTGAAATATAAGGTATTGAGTGGTGGTGGGATGTTAAAGATTGTGAATCGGAGTGTTGGACTGGCATTGAAAACACTTGGCTATAGTGAGGAGCAGATCAGAGAGATTGTTGATTACATCGATAAAAATGATACGATTGAAGGGGCGCCGCACCTCCATGATGTGCACTTGCCTGTGTTTGATTGTGCATTTAAAGCGGCGAAGGGGGAGAGAGCAATACATCATTGGGGGCATATTATGATGATGGGCGCATGCCAGCCATTTATCTCTGGAGCGATTAGTAAGACGATTAATATGCCAGAAGAGTCACGTGTTCAGGAGATTGTTGATGCCTATATTTTTTCGTGGCAGCAGGGTTTGAAGGCTGTTGCTATCTACCGCGAGAATAGTAAGCGTAGTCAGCCATTGAATACTCAGAAGACAGAAGGAGATGTGGTAAAGAAGAAAGATTCTACGAAAGAGCGTGGTACGGAAAGAATGAAATTACCGCAAACGAGACGATCGGTGACACACAAATTTGAGATTGCAAGTCATAAAGGATATTTGACTGTTGGATTGTATGATAATGGTAAGCCTGGAGAGATTTTTGTTACGATGCACAAACAAGGTTCTACTATTCGAGGATTGATTGATGCCTGGGCTACTTCAGTGTCATTGAATTTGCAGCACGGAGTGCCTGTGCAGGAGCTTTTTAGTAAGTTTCGTCATCAAAAGTTTGAACCTGCGGGATTTGTGAAGAATCTTGGTGGTGGTGATATAGATGCTGCATTACGACAGATTCGAACAGCATCTTCGATCGTTGACTATGTTGCGCAGTTTATGTTGAATACGTTCGGTGAAGGAGCTGGTGGTGTTTCTATCACGATAGAACCATTTGAGGAACCAAGAGAAGAACAGATTTTATTGAGT
>CAYPUL010000005.1:0-955 GCA_964413975.1 Candidatus Woesearchaeota archaeon | reverse complement strand
TTGCTTTTGTGCATGAAGGAATTGTTTGTCCGATCTGTGGTGGGCCTGCAAAGCGTGTTGGAAATTGCGCCATTACCTGTACTAGCTGCTACCAGACATCGCGAAGCGGTTGTGGCGAATGAAATATTTACATATTCTTCTCCTGATTGTACTTTTGATTTCCTTTATCCTACTTGTTGATTTTCGTTCTAAGATGACTGGTTATTCTATAACTGATACTTCAATAGATGCTGATCAGAGTAATGTTCTCCTTCTCTTTTACTCGATATCCCCACTCCTTTTGGTCTGCTTGTCGGTGGCATCACAACGACATTACTGCTGCTGGCGAGTGGTGATGAATAAATCTTATTATTTTTGAAGCGAGACGAATATAAATCCTGGGAACTCGTGCATTTCTATGCTTTTTTTGTGTTTCTTTAATTGTATGATGCTTGTGTTGACTGGAGCTACAAGAATACCATTTTCTTTTAACTGTGGAATGAGATGTTCTGGAACTGATTCTGCGGCAGCACTGAGGAGAATACGATCGAAGGGTGCTTTCTCAGGTAGACCGTGAACTCCGTTTTTGTTGATGATGTGGATATTTTTGTAGTTGGCTAGTATCGAAGAAGCTCTTGTTGCAAGGTTTTTGTTTATTTCTATGCCGTAGATATTGCTATTAGTGACTTCCGCGAGAAGCGCTAGAACATAGCCAGAACCAGAACCAATCTCGAGTATTTTTTGTTTTTTCTTACGTGGTAATTCAAGTAGTGAGAGCATAAAGGCGATTGTTGTTGGTTGAGAAATAGTCGCATTTTCTTCATTGAGAGGAAGCGCAGTATCTTTATAGGTATAAGATTTAAATTGTTCTGGGATGAAATCTTCTCGCGGTACTTTTTTAAATGCATTGCATATATTTGACGTGAAGCCCTGTGCTGCAAGATGCTCAAGGAGTTTTTGTTTTTCCATGGATAAC
>CAYPUL010000004.1:19606-20005 GCA_964413975.1 Candidatus Woesearchaeota archaeon | reverse complement strand
AGTCTCCATTGTCCCCACAGAATCTTACAATTCAAGACAATCATGAGAACAACGGTAACAGGTCACATCGTGAATACTACCTTTGCTAAAATCAATATCAAAACAATCAGAACTCGCGTTTTCAAACAATGTCTTCGTCGTTGTAAATTCTGAGCGAATTATGTTTAAGTTATCTTCAGCTCTAATATTCGAGAACCGCACATTGTTCAACACAACAGGAGATTCATAAAAAGTAACTGCTCCAGTGAGCGTCAATCCATTCTTCAAAGGAGCAATAAGGTTATCAAAGGAAACATAGGCAAGATGTGACTGCTGTTGTGCATTAAGAACAAGAAGCCCTTGACCACCCCCATCAGAAGACACGATCCTAACAGGCATACCCTCATCTCCTTTAAATTC
>CAYPUL010000004.1:0-19596 GCA_964413975.1 Candidatus Woesearchaeota archaeon | reverse complement strand
AGAGGAGAGTACGAAAGAATGAATGCATTTCGTGTAAGATCGATCATTGTCCCACCATGAATCACAAAGGTTCTATCAGCTGGAATAATAAGGTCTTTATCAAGACTCCATGATCCTTGTTTAACCGTTATAGTATTCTTTGCTTCATCAACAATAAGAAAATCAAACTCTCCAACATTCGGCTTTTGTCTCATAAGATCGAATGCAATAAAAGCACGATCACGATACGCCCAGGGAAAGATCGTCTCAGAGAGAACTCGCTCACTTCCAAAGATCTTATAGTTGACTTGTATCCCTTCTGCAAGGTTATCATCCCACGGAAACTGAGGAGGAATTTGAAAAACAAATGAAGCGTGATCGAGCGGTCCTCCAAGTGCACGCGGTTGAAGGAGAGAATTTCCCTCTCTCTTCTCAAAAATAAAGGTATTATTATACGAAGCACTCACAATCTCAAGAGGAAGAGAATGGACATTCCCGATACTAAGGACTACTTCTTGTTGAGGAGTTGATCTCTCATAGTACGCATCAAGGCTCCTTGGAAATGGATCAAGGAGCGTGCTAATAAATTGTTGATTCTCATAGAAGATATCAGAAGAAAAATAGTAATACGGTCTCTCTTTATGAATAATACGCGTGTTCTTATCTAAATCAGGCTTTAATTCTTCAAGAAGCTTATCAAGATATTCAGGTTGAGAAACCAGTTCGAGCTCTCGTATATATTCCTGAAAGAAAACAGGATCAGAGAAGATGAGCTCATAATAACCTAGTATTTCTTCCCGACAATTCGGTTGTTCAGGAACACTGATACAAGAAGGAAAGAATTGATTGACAATCTTATGATTAGAAATGCCAGCATTCGCATCAAAACCAATAGGTTCCAGTTTCTTCGTAATAGGATTGTAGTAGAAACGTATATTGGTCCAGTAGGTTGCATGATCAGCTCCCAGCACACTCACAACAGCAAAATACCGAGCAAGCAGCGCATTATCAAATACATCATGTGTCGCAAGCTCTTTTCTTCTCCACGCCTCAAGGAGATTAACAGCCTGCATAAATTGAATTCTATAAAGAGGATCTCCAAGTACCTCGCCTGGTTTAAACGTATCTATATAAGAATCATAAAATCCACGTTCCCAAAATCTTCGATCATTGATCATTTTATCACTGCTAAAATTAATCTCTTTCTCACGGATATCATCAATAGTAAATCCTCTACCATCACGCTGTGCTAATTCCCTATACCAATCATCTTCGTTGAATTTTATAATCACGCCCTCTCTACGGTTGTTGCTCTCAACAAGCTGTTTATCAAAGTGCTCTTCTAGTGCATAAATACCTTTATTCTCGCCATTAACAACAACTTCAATGAATTCATATCTTGGAGAAACAATACCCTCTCGTTTTAGTACCTGATGGAAAACATATTCAGCAAGGTAATTCCTCCACCGTGGATCCTGTATAGAAAATGTCCTCATCCCAAAGAGAGTTTCGCTATCCTCGACCTTGATTCGAAACGACCATTTATCACCCCGAATATGCTCTGGGGCATCCCCCTTCAGCCGCAACTTTACTTTCACCTTTTTATCATTATAACGTATCGTTGCAGGGACAAAGTCCTCGCTCGAAGAAAAGACAAAGCCCTTATCGAGGTATTGTTGACGCTTATAGTCCAATTTCTGATAGTCGTCAAACTTAATATCAATATAAATCTTCTGGGGATCTGAAAACTGTCCTCGGATATAATGGAGAGGGATACGTATATTCTCGTGAATAATCCCTAAAAGCATGCTTTTCATTCCGGTCTGTTCAATACCAATACTCCGGATAAGATCAAGAAATCTTTCAGAAGGTTGATCTAGTGTGCCCAAAAAACCACCCAACGCGAGTCCAAGCACCATGCCACTCGTGAACAGAAGCACAAAAACAATAATCAATGTAATAATCTTCGTTTTCCAATTAAGAATAACACCTTTTAAACTCCTCCAAAATGTTGCATGATAACTCGTACTTTCGCTCGCCTGTTTTATCTTCATCTTAATGGTAGATGCTAATCTTATCGATGTAGGAAACACTAACAGATTTCGAAAGAGCACTCAACTCTTCTTTAACTTTCTCAAGTTTCTCAAACGACTCAAGATCAATAAGAAATGCCGCCTCAAGTATATCATCACTAGTTTTATCAAATCTTTTAAGATGCACCATCGCACAATGTTTCTTAAGAATCTCAGTTATCTTTCTAAGTGTAAGGTCTTTCGAGTGCTTTCCAGAGACAGTTATATAAAGATTCTGCTCCTCATCTTTCTTGTGGTATCGATAACGCGCCGCAATTACGAGCGAGATAAGCGCAAACGCAATAACAGTCACGCCAGTTTGATTCGCACCGAGACCGAGACCAAGGGCAATACATAAGAATAAGAATGCAAGTTCCTCAGGCTCTTTAATCGCAGCACGGAATCGCACAATAGAGAGCGCTCCAACAAGACCGAGCGAGAGCGCAAGAGAAGATTTAACAATCGTAATGATGAGTGTTGTTGTTGGGATAATGAGATAAAAAGTACGCGCAAAACTCCGCCGATTTGAGAGCGCAGTACCATAATGAATATAAAGTCTAGTTAGGATAAATGCAAGAATAACAGAGATTATAAGTGCAAGAATAAAAGAGGCAAGATTAATCTGCGCCTGGCTATTCACAAGAAAATCTTGAAGCGTTTGTTGTACACCAGCCATTTTTCGATGAAAAAAGGAGAGGATATAAAGTTAATGGAACCGAACTCTATATCCTATCTTATTTTTTATTATATGGAGAATATAGTAGTCATAGGTATCAAGACAGCGTGTAACAAGAATAAGAATACTATACACAATAAGGAAGAGAATACTTGCCACAGAAATACTAAGAATACTCTCTAATAGATTGTGTCGGATATAGAAGAGCGCGAACGCCAAGACAAGACCAACAAAAATAACTCGAACTGTTTTCTTATGCAGCGGAATAAACCGAAGAGAGAAACGCGTTTCAATGATGATGAGCGTAGTTAGAAAAACAGAAGTAAGTAGAGCAGCAAGCGCAGCACCACTAAGACCATTTACATTATTCAGTGGACCGATATTTCCGAGAGGGATAAGAAAGTAATTCATAAGAATGCTGAGGATCATAGCGGCAACACTATTAAAAAGAATCAATCGCGACTTACCAAGGCTTAAGAGAAGGTGGTATGATATTGTAGAAAAAACTGATGCAATAAATATACTTCCTGCAAGAAGACGAAGAGCATTTGCAGCAATCATATACTCATCTCCAAACAAAAGCTTCAGTGCTATGTCAGGGAATATAAAAATAAGAATAAATAAGGGAAGATTCAAGATTACAATCCATTTCATAATCTGTTTAGTAAGGTCGCGCGTGAGATCAATATCCTTCCTTGCATAATGTTTCGTAATCATTGGAAAGAAAAGTTGCATAAAGAGCTCTGGAACAACACTAAGCAACGTTGCAATAGGAAGAGCTGCTGCATAAAACCCAACCTCCCGCGTTGTTTTAAAGTAGCCAAGAAAAAGGGAATCTGCCCAAAAGATAGAACTCTGTATAACAGCGACAAAAACCAAAGGAAGAGAATAAGCAACAATTGCTCGCGCAGTCTTTTTTCGCTCTTTTTCTGGTAAGTTATCTGATAACCATAACTCAGCGATTTTATATTTCATAACAAAGTACGAAACAAGGAGCATTATCGCTAAACCAAGAACATACGAGAGCGCAACACCGCTACTCGTGACACCAAGTGCAATAAAAACAATAAGAAGTAATAGTTTTATAAGATTTCTTAAGATATTGGTAATAAACGAAAACCAATGTATCTCCTCATACGCTCTAAGCGTCGAGAGCAGTACATTCGCGATCGCAGCAAGCGGAACACCAAACGCAAAAATACGGAGGAACAATACAAGGTTAGTATCATGGAAGACCCTAATTGCTACAATCTCAGCAAAGAAGAAGAGAACAATACCAGCAATAATACTAGAGATCGAAACAATAGTCGCAACGGTTCTCACACTGTACCGAACTCTTTCTGTTTGCTTTCTTCCGAGAAAAAGTGAGACATATCGAAGCAAGCCTTCTGAGAGTCCAAATGCCGAGAAAGATGCAAAAAGCGTAGAAATCATCATCGCCAGTGAAAATAGTCCATAAACTTCAGGACCAAAATATCGTGCAGTTATAATTCGATAGAGGTAGATAATAATCTTCGACAGCGCAAGACCAATGAAAACAATAAATGAAGAGCGTGCAAGCAAGCGAAGATTCTCACGCAGCTCTTTTTGTTCTTCCATAACTACCAAGAGAATTATTCATTTATATCCCTTTGGGAGGATATTTCTAAATAAAATCATTTCCATAATGATTAAAAAGAATCTTCTACAAAGAAGGATATGTCGCTCTACAGAGAAATAAAGAGTCATCAAAAAGGTCCTGAAAAATCAGGCTATCTAATGCACTATATTTATCGAAAGATCTCTGTTTTCTTCAGTATTTTTTTTATTAAGCTAAGGGTATCTCCCAACTTTATTACGTTTCTAAGTTTGGTCTCTGATGTTGTTGTTATTTATCTCATGTATCTCCAGAGATGGGTGTTGGCAGGAATTCTAGTCAACCTTGCTTTAGTCTTTGATTGTTCTGACGGAGAGGTTGCTCGCTACTATAAATCAAAAGAAAAAAACCCTATTGAAAAAAAATATGGGAGTTATCTTGACGAAGTTATAGGCACTATTGGTTTTACCACAGTGGTATTTTTTGCAGGGTATTTTATGGGGGGTTTTTGGGTCGGTCTTTTTGCAATGTTCGGATTGTTTATGGTTATTCTAACCTCGCTAACCGCACAGATCGAATTCCCACAGAAGAGAGAGATAGCAAAGAAATTTGAAGAGAGTCTCTTCGGTAATCTCAAGGGAAGAATCGGATTTACCTGTGCCGCACAGAGAATTCTCGTAAGCCTCGCAGTAATCTTCTCAAGCATCCATCTCCTCTTTCTCTTTGGTGTTCTCTGTCACGCATTCTATCTATTAAAGTTCTGGCTTTATAGAAATCTATGATCTTATTTAGAAGACAGCTTTATCTTAGGATAAATCTCTTTCTTCGCTCGCTCGTAATCTTCCAAGATATCAATCTCGCACCACGGCTCATAATATGCAAAAGCATACCCAACACGCATACTTTTCGCAATCTCTCCAATTGGCGTTATATAATATGCATTGTTATAATTCTTATCACCTATCCTATGCTCAATCGCATTAAGAAGTGTAACAATACCAAGCTTAGAAAATTTAGCTATCCCAATAAAATTCCCATCACTCTCCTCAAGCGAAATATGATTCCCCACGTCAACAACACCTTCATTTTTTATCTTCACGCGAGCAGTATTCTCTAATATTGAAGTATTATGAACAAGAAGACAAAAATCTTCACTACTATCAACACATTTTTTCAAAAGCGAGGGCGTAAATAAAACATCAGAATAAAATATCACAGTCGGAGTTGTAAGGTTTCCTCGCATACTATATAATGTATGAAGATTATTGAACTCGGCATACTCAGGGAAATAGTGATATGTATATGCCAAACCAAGATGATTTTCTATAAGGTCTCTCTGATGACCAACAGCAACGATAATATCACTTATCCCAATTGACTTTATAGCACTAATCTGATAATCAAGAATCGTCTTCCCTACCTCAAGTTCAAGGAGACATTTTGGTTTATCTAATGTGATTGGATGTAATCTAGTACTCTTTCCAGCCGCCAAAATAACCGCCCTCATGATTCTGACTCTAAATACTTCATAAAGGCTTCTTTATTATCTCTAGGCGAAATCGTAGGCCTACCAAGATCAGAGCGTGCACCACATTGTATAAGAATTTCTAGAAAGGAAGGACCCTCGTTTATTTTTAGAACCCCCATCTTATCTTTAATATCCTTAATCGACTCAACTCGCACAGCAAGTGTGTACTTACATGCTTTCGCAATATATGGAAAACAAGCGCTATTTCCTGCTGTTGGTTGTCCTCCGACCGAGTCATGCGCACAATTGTTAAAGACAATATGTCTCAGATTTTTTGGTGCATGTTGTCCTATCGTAGCTATCGCCCCTAGGTGCATCAGCAGCGCACCATCACCATCAAGACAATAGACATTCCTTTCAGGTTTTTCTAGTGCAATACCCAATGCAATTGAAGATGCATGTCCCATCGATCCAACAGTAAGAAAATCCAGAGAATGAAGTTGCCTCATTCTTTCACGATACTCAAATAACTCGCGAGAGAGTTTACCAGTAGTTGCAACAACAACATCTCTCTCATTAAGGTTAGAGAGAACAGCTTCAAGTGCTTCTTCACGTGTTGGAAGCGACTCAGCACGATATTCTTTATCTTTAGCGTATTGCTCAAATGTATCTTTTCTAACAAGCAGTGCATACGGAAAACGCCGCTCTCTAGCATGTGAAGATACCTTATCAATTGCTTGTTGAACATCCGAAGTGCTCGCAGAAAGAATAAGGTAAGGTATCTCAAGAACATCTAGTAATTTGGTAGTGATTCTTCCTTGTTTTATATGTTGAGGTTCATCTTTTGTCCCTGGTTCACCACGCCAGCCAATCAAAAGGATAAGAGGAATACTATACACAGCACGATCAGTAAGAGAAGTAAGCGGATTGACTGCATTTCCAAGACCAGAATTCTGCATGTATACTAGAGGAATTTTTCTTGTTGCAAGATAATGGCCAGTGGCAAGCGCAATTGCGCTACCTTCATTCGCTGTAATGATATGTTTCTGCGAAGAACTATGATCTGCGATATAAGCACAAATATCTCTAAGATATGAATCAGGAACACCAGTAAAGAAATCAATATCGTTCTTTATAAGTGAGGAATAGAACTCATTTAGAGAGATCATGGAAAACCCCCGGGAATTAATGTAATTACTTCCTGTATCGGCATACAATGTTCTTCAGCTTCCTGACATCTGCCATAGGTAAGAATTGTTTCAGCAACTTTCTTCATTGAAGGATATGCTACTCGTAAAAGATGATTTGCATAAATAACGATATTCACACCAGCCTCTTGAAGTTCCTGTTCTGTCACATGTGTATAAGTAGAAGGAACCGCTATCAAAGGCACTCTTTGTAGAAATTTTGTGTAAGATGCGCAGAAAGCAAGAACCTCCCCAGCATCCTTTTCTTTACTATGAATCATAATACCATCCGCTCCTGCCCCGATATATGCTCGTGCTCGTTGTAAAGCATCCTCAAGGCCCTTTTTAAGAATAAGGCTTTCGATACGTGCGATAATCATGAATTCATGTGTTACTTGCGCACGCTTACCTTCTTGTATCTTCAGAGAGAAATCTTCTACACTATCTTGGGTTTGCTTTACAGCATCTCCAAAGAGCGAGTTTCTCTTTACGCCAATTTTATCCTCAACAA
The DNA here is from genome assembly GCA_964413975.1 of Candidatus Woesearchaeota archaeon. Classification (GTDB taxonomy): domain Archaea; phylum Nanobdellota; class Nanobdellia; order Pacearchaeales; family GW2011-AR1; genus UBA73. The sequence goes on along the minus strand of CAYPUL010000004.1, from coordinate 12,127 downwards.
TAAGCGCAGAAACACCATGACGCTCGAGCGTCCTTACTGTAAAGGCAAATTGTTCGGGCAGTCCCCCATTATCAACATCAACGATCATTGGTTTTGTCGTTACATCTAGTATCTGATCTATTGTGTAAACGCGCGACGTTATATCAACCGCCGATGTATCTGGTTTTCCTTTTGATGTTGAGTCAGTAAGACTGCTTTCCCACATTCCGTCGAATTCTTTTATGATCCCGTTCTGCTCTATCTTCGTCTGTTCAACAAGCAATCCAGTTAGTCCATTATGAACCTCCAAGACTCTTATCAATGGTTTTACAGCGAGCAGCTCTCTCAATCTTCCTCTCCGAATATCAGGCGTCGTTCCATGATTACGAATCTTCTGGATGAGTGAGGTTGCCGACACCCCTTCAGTAAACTTCAGCTCTACAAGCCGACCATCCCAATTCTTTAACTCTGAGAGGACACGCTCACGTACAGCAGCAAGAGGCCCATGTTTCCAATCATCACCATGGACAACATAGTCTGGCTTGAGTTTCTTTATATTCTTTGTACAGTCATGAGACTCTTGCGGTATTATTCTATCAATACCACGAATATTCTCTAAGATTAGTTTTCTTTGCTCGTAGGAAAGAAGAGGGATTCTTCTATGAAGTGCAACCGCTTGATCAGTTAAAAGACCAACTGTTACATCACCAAGTTTTCTTGCCTCATTAATAACATTAACATGTCCTGGATGTAAAAAATCAGCAGTTAACTCAACGTATACTGATGGCATTTTCCATACCTCTTATTGATTCTGCTATATTTTTATCAGAGAGTTTGTTATAGTAGGGCAGACGAACAATAGTCCATTGCAGATTTTTCATATATTGTTCTCCAGGTATTTCTTTCGTGTTATCGCCTCGCACAACTATAATTTGCGCGCCTTTAAATTGTTCCTGAATCTTCTCAAGGTTTTCCGTAGGATCAAGTGTATTTTGTGGTATAACCACATCAACACATCTTAGACCAGAAATTATCGATTTTCTTTCCATGAGATTAGCAAGTGCTCTTTTGTTATATTCATGCATCGCACCATCAGTAAGAACACCACAAATATGGTAATCACCTAGCGTATTTGCCTTCTCTAAGAACCGAAGCTGCCCATAATGAAAAAGATCAGCAGCAACAGTCGTGTAGACAATCTTCTTTATCTTTTCTTTCTCGATCGTAACAATATCACCAACTTTTATTCCAGAACCCTTAGGAATAGTAACGCAAAGTTGCCCATTCGATTTATTCTCCCAGACCACCTTTTTCATATGTACTAGTAATACTAGTAATATATAAATATTGTTATTTACGAGTATCCAGATTAAATTTTTTTAGTGTGTAATAGTTGAGCAGGATCTCTTTTATAATCGCATAGTTATACTCTGAGTTTTCTATCCAAAGAGCTTTGTAATAAGGATCAAGGACACGAGCTGGTTTTCTTATACTTTTTAATCTCTGATCTCTTGTTCTTTTAGAAGTCTCCACCAAGAAGATTTTCTCTGAGAGAGGCATGTTATCTATTATCTTTTGAAGCTCTTTGACAGAGGATCTTGACTGAATTATCATAAATAAGGATTGAAGCATAAACTCATCTACAATTGGCTTGCTATACATAACTAGCGTCTCACATTTTGCAAGTACTGCTCCTAGATATGAATTTCTCATTCTGGAGGTTAGAAGTTTGTCCCAGAATCTTAGGTTCGATAGCGGTAGTTGATTTGTATTTAGCTTGAAAAAGAGATAGCTTGTAGAGAATGGATATTTGATAACATATTTTAAAAAATTAAATATCTTCAAGGCAGTGTTTTTTTGTACAACCTGCATTGTCTGATAGCCTTTCTTTGTCAGTACCGATAGAAATGTAGTCTTACCTGACTTCGGTAGTCCAAACAATTCCCAACAGGGAAGTGTACGTTTTCCCTTTTTTTTTATTGTCAAGATATATATCGTCATCGTGATATGGATTACACCGAGAATTTAAACTTACCCCTATGTTTCAGAAGGTTTAAGAAACGAGGAGTAATTGATTTCCGATGAATGTAGATGCGCGCCATATACGTAAGATCTTGGTTGTAAAGAATGACAAAATAGGAGACATGGCACTCTCGACTAATGTATTCCGCGAATTGAAGAGAGCATTGCCAACAACTCGATTGAGTGTGATTGCATCCGAAGCAAACAAAGCACTCATCGAGAAAAATAAATATATTGACAGCATAATGATTGCAGATTATCCTCCACTATCCTGGAAAGTTCTTACACAATGGTTAAAGGTATCTAGAAAACTCAGGCAAGAAAAATATGATATCGGAATCGATTTACGCGGCAGTATTTTTAACATCTTCTTCTTTTTTATTCTAGGTAATGTGACTTATAAGATTGGATTTTACAATCGCTATTTTTCACGCTATTTTCTCGATTATGCCTATAAGAAAGATCGAAAAGGATCACATTGTACCTTCCAACGTATTGACATGATCAACAAAGCACTTAATCTTCATGCAAAAAATTACTGGCCCGAGATTGCTATTAGCACTGAAGATGAACAGATAGCGCTTGCATTTATTAGAAAACATAAGCTAAAGAGATTTATAGTGCTTGTTCCTGATGCAAGTCTTGAACCAAAACAATGGCCGCTAGAACAATGGTCGAATCTTATTTCGTATATACAAGAGCATTATCCAAGATACCAAATCATAATCTTTGGCACAGATCGCACAAAAATAAATTTCTTACATGAACACCATCAGTCACTTATAATACCAAATGAACCACTGGCTTTACGAGTGCTGTTCGAGCTATTTCGCAGAAGCACTCTAGTCATCGCTCACGATGGAGGTCCAATGCATCTCGCCTGGGTTGCACGCGCACCCCTGATAGCACTAATATCTGGATATAAAACGAGAAGTTCAGACTTAAATAAGCTACAGTACATGGGCCCTCTTGGAAAGAACGTCAGTGTTATCTATAAAGACATGGATCAGATTACTCTTCAAGAAGTCGAAAAGAAAGTTGATCGCATTCTTGCTAAAAGAAAAGTACAAGTACACGCCAGGTAACTTTATAAAGAAGTCAGCACCATCAGAAAAATGAAATTCAAGGAAAAGAAGCGTGAGAAAATAGGAAAAATAATCGGGTACACGATAATGTATTTTATATTCACCACAATATTCTATTTTGTCTTATCATTATCTGATAATCTGCCATCCTCCTGGACATACTTCCATGTTATCACACTAACACTACTTATCATTCTAATAGCAAAGTCAATCAAATTGCTCTTAAATTAAAAATGGGAGAAACATTTTTTAGTGGTATAAAGAAAGGCCAGAAAGAATTTGGAGAAGACATAGGTACTTTAGTTAATACTATCCTCTTGACTATCGTGTACATCGTAGGAGTTGGACCGACTTCTATCATTGCAAAGATCGTGAAGAAACGTTTCTTGAATCTAAAGCGAGATAAAAGTGCAAAAACATACTGGGAGGATCTCAACCTAAATAAGCGGCAAATTGAGGAATATTACAGGCAATTCTAAGATGGTAACTGAAATAGGGAAAATAGTCCAGGGCTTTTATAACAAAACTCCTTTTCCAGACTATGATCTCGCAAGATTTAAAGATAAAGAAGACTTAAAAATAGCCGCATATCCCTTCGCTAAAATATTAGATAGAAGTATCCCTGCAAATGCAAGCATAATAGATGTAGGCACAGGAACAGGACAGCTGTCAGCATTTTTATCCTTAAGGAGAGAGAAAGTTTTGGGTATAGATTTTTCCGATACTTCGTTACATAAAGCAATGAAATTAAAAGAAAAATTAAAGCTCCATTCATGGAACCTAGAGAAAATTGATATCCTAGATTCAAAACAACTAGAAGAGTTAGGAAAATTTGATTATGTCTTATGTTTAGGAGTCTTACATCATACCGGTAACCCATATCGAGGATTTAAAAACATTATAAAACTCCTAAAACCTAGAGGACACATAGCGATCGGTTTATATAATAGATTCGGCAGAATCCCGCTTAAAATACGAATCATTCTCGCAAAAACTATCTTCAAAAATAATCAGAGGGTTAAAGATTATTTTATAAAAGTTCAGATAGGAGATACGAAAGATAAAGAAAGGGCAAGAGGCTGGTGGAATGATCAGTATATGCACCCTCATGAAACAACCCATACACTCGGAGAGGTATTACGTTGGTTTAAAGAGAATAATGTAGAATACTATCAAACCATACCCTCAAGTGTTCTCTTCAACAAGAGCAATCTCGAGGTCTCTGGAGTATGGAATAACATCGGAGTTACGTTTCCTTATTTTCCTATACGCGTAATAAAACAAATAACCTGGATACCAACGAATCAAAGAGAAGGTGGCTATTGGATCACATTTGGGAGGTTAAAGAGCGACTAAGATGTACATCCTAGGAATAAGCTGTTTTTATCACGATGCTTCCGCAGCTCTTTTAAAAGACGGAAAAATACTAGCAGCAGCACAAGAAGAGAGATTTACAAGAAAAAAGCACGATGTGTCGTTTCCTATACAGGCTATCGAGTACTGCCTAAAAAGCCAGAATATAACAATAAGAGACATAGCATACATAGGATTCTATGAAAAACCATTTTTAAAATTTGAAAGGCTTCTCTATCAACATCTGGAAAATTTTCCATTCAGTTATAGAACCTTCCTCTCTTCACTCCCCTCATGGCTCAATGAAAAACTAAGAGTTGTCCGTTTAATCAAGCAGAAATTAAGATACTCGCGAGACATTCTCTTCATTGAACACCATCTTGCTCATGCAGCATCCTCTTTTCTGCCAAGCCCATTCAATGAATCTGCAATACTAAGTGTTGATGGTGTTGGCGAATGGACAACAACTGCATATGGAATTGGCAAGAAAGAGAATATAACGCTCATAAAAGAAATCAAATTCCCAAGTTCCTTAGGCTTGCTTTATTCAACAATAACCGCATACCTAGGGTTTACTGTAAATAACTCTGAATATAAAACAATGGGGTTGAGCGCATATGGAGATATGAATCGGAAAACAAATCAATATTACGAGAGGTTAAAGAAAGTAATCGATATAAAAAAAGATGGTAGCTACAGATTCGATATGAGTTACTTTATATACCATTTTAAAAATAGGATGCCTTCAAAGAAATTGTGCGCTCTTCTCGATGGACCGATTAGGAAACCAGAATCAGAACTGACGCAAAAGCATAAAGATATCGCTGCGGCTCTCCAATGCATCCTTGAAGATGTTATGAATGCAATGCTAAAACACCTCTACGCAGAGACACGATGTGAGAACGTAGTAATCGGAGGAGGCGTTGGATTAAACAGCGTCTATAACGGGAAGATCCTAAGAAATACACCCTTCAAAAGGATATGGATTCAACCAGATCCTGGAGATGGCGGGACAAGTATAGGAGCGGCATTGTACATCTATAATACACTCTTGGGAAATAAAAGAAGATATGTGATGACCGACGCCTATCTAGGTCCAGAATTTACAACAAAAGAAATAAAGTTTTTTTTAGACTCTAATGGAATAAACTATTCAACGTTTAAAGAAGAAAAAGAAATGATAAAAAAGACAGCAAGGTTGATACACAAAAATAACGTCGTGGGCTGGTTTCAAGGAAGAATGGAATGGGGACCGCGAGCATTAGGCACAAGAAGTATCCTATCAAATCCGACAAATAAAGATATGCAAGAGATACTGAACCTAAAAGTTAAACATAGAGAAAAGTTCAGGCCATTTGCTCCTGTTGTACGTGAAGAAGAAGCTTTAAAATACTTCGAGTGCGATCGGCCTATCCCAGAAATAACCGATTTTATGCTCATGGTCTATCCAATAAAAAAGAACTGGCAGCGCAAGATCCCTGCAGTGACTCATGTTGATGGCAGCGGACGATTGCAGACAATAAGACGAACACAGAATAAAAGATACTATAACCTAATAAAAGAGTTTGGCAAGCTCTCTGGAATACCGATACTCATTAATACCTCATTTAACATCCGAGGAGAACCGATCGTATGCACACCATCCGATGCATATCAATGCATGATGGGCACAGGCATTGACTATCTAGTCATGGACCGATTTCTCATCAAACGAGAGGACAATCCTCATGATAAGTGGGACAGCGAAGAATATGCGAAAGACTAAAAAAGAAAAAGGACTCACAGTTAATCTTATATTACTCGCATGCACGATTATATTATTTTTTGTCGTTTTTGAAATAGCAGTAAGAAGTATACTCGGACCCGGAAGAATAGAGGATCAAGCAGGAAACCCTGCGTATATAAACGATGATGAGCTCGGAGTAAAACTCAAACCAAATTTTAGGGGACACTTTAAAGAGATTGATTTTAATACAGAATTTAACACGAATTCTCTTGGTTACAGGAGCTACGAGTTTGATAACACCGATAAAAACATTATCTTCATGCTAGGAGATTCATTTGTAGTAGGAAGCGGTGTTGAAGAGAATGAAACCGTAGCGCATCAGCTAGAGAAAAAGTTAAACGGTTGGTACAAAGTGTACAATCTCGGCGTTCCTGGCTACTCGCAACGGCAGCACGTCAAACAACTAGAAAAACTGCTGCCAGTATATAAGCCGCGCATAGTCATAGAAAACATCTATCTAGGAAACGATCTTACTGATAATTGTAATGAACTACCGGGGATAGACAGGAACATCACGACCTATGAGGGAATAAAGAGGATAATCAAAAAGAGCCAAGCCTTCATCTTTCTCTATAGAAGAATAGTTGTACCTTTCAAGTATCCGAAAAATTTAGATTTTTATATAGATAATCCAGATACAGAGAAATGTTACGAGCTGACAAAAAGATACCTTAAGGATATAAAACTCTTAACCGATAATCACAATGCCAGACTAATTGTCACATTTATTGGAAGAGAACCACAGACAGTCAAGAGCAAGGAAGAAGAATTAATTAGTTGGTACGATAACTTTGAAGAATATAAAAACAACAAAGACACATTTGATCTTAATCGAATAAATAAAAAACTGGAAGATATATGTAACAACATAAAAGCAAACTGTTTCGATTTAACACCAGTGTTTCTAAAATACGATGGCAAAAGAAAACTCTACTTAAAAGATGGGCACTGGAATCGCGAGGGACATACACTCGCTGCTGAAGAATTAGCAAAATATTTAAATACAAAGCCATCGACAGAATAAGATGGAAGATGGTAACAGAAATAAATCACTCTTACGAGAGATCTGGGACTTCCTAAAGGTAAGAAAAAAGTGGTGGCTTTTACCGATAATTATCACTCTTATCTTAGCGGGAATACTAATAATATTCGGTCAGAGTAGCTCGCTATCACCGTTTATTTATGCCTTAGGGTAACTGTAGTTTCTGCTACTGATGTCCCATAGAGATCATTCCTATTACTATTTCAGAAAGAGCAAGATCATAAGGTAAAAGATTGGAAAGACCAAGAAATATTGGGACTTATATCTGAACCAAAGTTATTTAGTGTAACTTTTAAGTGGTTTACTAGTGTAAAGATATAAATACTAGCATTTCTCATGGAAATTAAGTAAAATATGCATGCAACATATAAATAAAATGGAAAAACAAACAAAAACATACACTATAACAAAAAAGATAACAAAGCATGGAAAGCAATCTGTTATAGTTATCCCTACATTTTTTCATGATGAATTAAGACCAAAGACAGTTGTTGAAGTTAAAATAAATGAGGTTAAGGAGGCATAGGATGACGCATAGAGTTTACAAGAATTCAACTGAAGTAGCTGAATTGCACGGCGTTCCTATCGATATGAATGATCTAGTAGACGCTTGTTTAGTAGGAAGATTAAATCTATTCTTACAAGGAGATACAGGAAGTGGAAAAACTCAATTAGCTAGAGATGCTATGGCTTATTTCCCAAACAAAGGCTTATTTATTCTTGGAAGAAACGATATGGATACTAGAGAGTTATTTCAACAAATAAATCCAGAGTTCTTTGATGCTGTAAGAAAAGGAAACAGCATAAAAGGATTAGAAGCAAAACAAGTAACTGACGCTGTTAATTACAATTTAATAGTGGTTGATGAAATGCCTAATTGTGTTCCTGCTGTTAGGGCTCAATTATTCAATTTATTTGATGGATTTATAGAAATAAACGCAAAAGCTTATCCTATTGGGAATGGCTATTCCATGGGTATAGCCACAGGAAATGTAGGACAGCAATTCACAGAATCATCAAATGATTTAGGAAGGGCATTAAAAGATAGAATGCATGTTATTGTAGATACAGATTATTTTTTCCCTAAGGCTTCTGATACTTTAGAAATTTTAGCAGGAGACACTAATCCTAGAGTTCAATTTACAGATGAAGTTAACGATGATACAAGAGGAATAATTAAGAAGTATCATACTCTGAATGAAAAACCTATTAATTTAGGAAAGTTAATTGTAGCAAATTATCTATTGTATGGATTAGATTATTGTAAGGCTGGTAATCAAGCTCAAAGTAAGAGAAAAATGAAAGGTGCATGGCCGACCTCTGTAGATAGTCATGGTCAAGGATCAGATGAAGCTCTAGTCTTACCAATATCTCTAAGAGCTGCTAAATCTATTCTAAGACTTTCTCAATCTTTAGATGATATTGCTTTAGGTAAAGGAGCAACTCCCGAGGCTGTTGAACAAGGACATTTTGATTCGATGATGCAAGCTTACAGATTAGTCTCAGCTTACTCCGGAGTTTTAAATGAGGCAGATGTTCAAAATAAGTACAAAGGAGATCATTATTCTACTATTGATGCAGTTATTGCAACTACAAGAACACAATTTGATAGCAACAAGGAGAATATTGCTGCAGCCCTACATATGGTAGAACAAGGAAAGAGAGATGCAAATATTATGAATCTCTTTAATGGTAGATGGCAGTTTATGAAAGATACTGTTGATAGTCTTATCAGGGGAAAGAAGAAGGGGGCACAATGAAAAATATAATCATCCCTGGAAAATTCATGGGAGTTCCAGTTAGTGAAGAAACAATGAAGGAAGTTCTTCAAGGAAATGTTCCTAAACCAACAGTTGCGCAGCCTCAGGCAAACGAGATTACTCCCGCGTCTAATAATATAGCTGGAAAAGATAGATACGTAATCCTTCCTTCCCAAAAGCATGGTAATCATGAATATCCAGATTTGCTTGTAGCAATGGATATAACTCATCAACGGAAAGAGTGGCCTAAATCTTGGGATGAATTATTAAAGGAAGGGGCATTTATGCTTAATCTAAGACAATATGTCGATTTTCTTAATCTGCTTAGATCTGGAAAGAAAGTCTATGATGAAAAAGGTAATCAATTATCTCAACTAGAAGTAGATGAATTATATAAAGATATTACAGAATTAAGAGCCCCAAATAGAAGAGAATGGCTAGATGCTGAATTTGAAAGTGGAATAGGAGGAACATTATCTATTTGTTATCACAGAATTGAAAATGGAAATCTTGTTAAAGTTGAAGAACCATTAGAAGATTGTTTAATGTGTGCCCCTCGGAATATTGATTTAACTGACTGGCTTAATAACGCAAATAATCAAGGATTACCTCCTTCAGGAATATTAGACGGAAAGGTATATTACGCGCATCCAGAGCGTGGAACAGTCACGTATTTCGGCACGAGTCACCATTCGAATACTCTGTGTTGCGGCGTGGGTCCCTCTAGTATCTGCGGTGATCTCGGGGTACGCGCCGCGCGCGTTAAAAATTAAGGAGTTAAAATGACTATATCAAAACTAAGACAGAAATTAAGTCAACAGAAGAATAAGCTCGGATTTGTTGGAGGTACAGTTAAGATTAATGAATATGATGAACAGAAAGAAAATATTTCTGCACATATCAATCCACAAGGATGGAATATTGAAGTTAATATAAAAAAAGGATGGAACCCAATTCAAGATAGAAGACAAAAGGCTTATGCTAGAAAAAAGAAAATCGAGAGTGGCTTAGAAACAGTTGTTATGCATCTTGGAGGAATTCATGAGCTAGCACACTGGGAATTACCTTATGGGTCTGAAAGAGGTTGCCCATTTGATATTTATAATCATGATAAAATTCTAGAGGCGGTTAAAGAAGCTCTTCCACAAGACAAACAAGGTCTAGCAAGTTGTGTGGCTAATGCATTTGAAGATACCATTATTAATCCCAGATGCAGAGAATTCAATAGAGACTATTCAGGCCAGGTTTTATTCTGGGATTGGGAAGGAATTAAATGCGAACAAGAAAGAGGGCAGAAAGGTTTTACTCCATTCTACGAAGCTTTTGTTAAGTTAAATATGCATCTATGGGGAGACAATATAGACAGAGCTTTACTTAAAAGACATTACTTAAATGATAAGAGAGTAGATTCAGCCGTTAAGAAAGTAGTTGATGAATTAAAATTGCCTGAAAATATTCAAGATACAAAGCCTCTTTTTGATAAAGGAAAATGGCCTATAATGGCTAAGTTATTTGCTAAGAATCTTGCTCCTTTATTAGATCCTGCTCCTCCTACTGAAAGACTTTCAGCTCATTCACAAGAAGGTCAAGGAAAAAGTTCTGAAGAAAAGCAAGAACAACAGCCAGGAAATGGCATAGAACAGAAAATGCGAACAAGGGAAGGAAAAGAAGAAGTAGCTTATGGAAGATATTCTCATGGAGAAAAACATTCCCCAAATTTTAAAGACTTTGAACAATTAGATTCTCTCTATAGGAGACTTTCAAGAGCAATTCCTGTTAAAGTGGAAGCTATGACAAAAGAACAAGGATTAAGAATTGGGAGTATTAATTATAGAGGATATGACGAAGACAGAGATGATGTGTCTAGTATTAAACCAACAAAATTGCTGATTGGAGATGACGGATTAACTTTTGGAGTTCATAGAGAACCCTTATCAATAACTGCAAAAAGTAAGATACAGAGAAGAGCATTTCCTGACTTTAAGATGATAATCTTAGATAATTCTTCAAGTATGCAATTTGATGTTAACGGTTTAGATAACGTAGGAAATCAATCATTTATTCCTTGGGGAGATAAAAGCAAGTATCATTTTGCATTACTAGGATTCTATGGAATAGAGAATTTCTTGCAACAGCAAGGAATTTCACAATATATTGATCATGGAGTAGCTTTATTCTCTTCTTCTACTAGATTAAAACAAGGAGATTACGCTCAATTAGATGAAATAAGGAAACACGCTCTTAAGCCTGATTGGGGTAGCACTTATCTAGATGCAGGCGCCATAAAGAAGGTTTTACAAGGAAGAGAAAGTTTTGTTCTTTCTATTTCTGATGGCGATATAGCAAATTGGGAATCAGAAAAAGACTCGATAAAGACTACGTTAGATAACAATCATTTTGCCCACGTTCAAATAGGAGGAAGAACAAATTTTACTGAAGATTTAGAATCTTGGGGCAAACCAGTATTTTATGTTAGGAGCGGAGAAGATCTAACAAAGCTTATGGTTGAGGCCACAATGAACACATATAGGAAATTTACCCAACAATGAATAATATAATCATCCCTGAAGAATTCATGGGAGTTCCGGTTAGTGAAGAAACAATGAAGGAAGTTCTTCAAGGAAATGTTCCTAAACCAACAGTTGAGCCTCATGAAACTAAGATCACTCCTGCTTCTATTAATATAGCTGGAAAAGATAGATATGTAATTCTTCCCTCCCAAAAGCATGGTAATCATGAATGTCCAGACTTGTTAGTAGCAATGGGTACAACTCATCAAAATAAAAATTGGCATGAATCTCGGGATGAATTATTAAAGGAAGGGGCATTTATGCTTAATCTAAGACAATATGTCGATTTTCTTAATCTGCTTAGATCTGGAAAGAAAGTCTATGATGAAAAAGGTAATCAATTATCTCAACTAGAAGTAGATGAATTATATAAAGATATTACAGAAGTAAGAGCCCCAAATAGAGAAGAATGGCTAGATGCTAAATTTGAAAGTAGAATAGGAGGAACATATGCGCCACTGTTTCCTAGAGAGGAATTATCTATTTGTTATCACAGAATTGAAAATGGAAATCTTGTTAAAGTTGAAGAA
>CAYPUL010000003.1:3585-23129 GCA_964413975.1 Candidatus Woesearchaeota archaeon | reverse complement strand
TAGGATTTAAGCCAGGATCATCCAAGCCTATTAGCAAAGAGGGTTTTAACCTCGAGGACGGCTATAATATACCTCATCCAATTTGGAGGGTTTCAGATTTTTCAGGCGAACCTTCATACATTAATGATGATCTCATGGACACCTACATTGAGGAAGTCATATTTAATAAAAATCGAAGAACAGAAAAAGAGAGTAGAGACATTGCCTACAGACTTCTAGAGAGCGATCCTGGTCGGGCCGCGTCAATCAGTAGTAGCGCAGTAAAAATTCGATGTTACCTACGCGACTTTGGTAAAACAGGGGAAAAAGAAGTTAAACATTCCTAGCATCGCTTTAAAACTATCTAAAACTTCGCACAAGATACATTAGCAGAAGAATTATATATTCCACAACACACACATTAGTTCGTTTTCCTACTTAAATGGTTTCTTTCTTTCACCTTAAAATTAAAATCGATTTAAATTCTCGTCAATTACGCTTTTTCTTTAAGGTAATAGTCTCATGCCCTAAATCAATTATCTCAAGCTCATCGCCTTCTTTTAGTTTTGTTTTTTCTATGACATCCAGAGGGACGTTAATTTTATACTTATAGTAATTTCTTCGACAACATACCCAATACAATCCCCATCAGGAACTTTTATCTTTTCTAATTGGGAGAAAAAACCCCTTCCCCTTACAAAAGGCATAATCTCGACCCGTATCGGATTTCCCGCAGGCACATAATATTCCACAGGACGAACAAGAATTCCTTTTTCTCCTTGCCTATAATCAAGAAACAAAAAACCACTAACCACTTCCTTTGTCACTATGGGTACTAACTCGGGCAGATTCCGCAATGTTACCATTAAATATTCTTAACTAACTCGTTCTTAATACTTCCTACTACTTCCATTAGCCTATGGCCAAAGAACCAGTACTATTCCGATAATTATCAGAGATACAAGTTGATAGACAACATTAAGAACATATAACCCCCAAGGTTTGCCATCCCATAGAACAGCACCAAGGGAAACAGTAGCAATCAGCCCAAGCCATAACCAGAAAACTAACTGAATAACACCAACAACATTAGTTACCTCTAAATAGCGAATAAAATGTGCCAACACATACGCCATCACAAGAGCTCCAATAAAGGCCATAAGATACAATTTCCCCATTCCCCTTTGTTTTGCTTTATCAATATCTTTCTGACTCTTCCCAGATAAACGCACCCACACCTTTCCAAATAATACTTGCGAATACCACACAGACCCGACGATCATAGAGGCAACAGCCGCAACCAAAACAGCAAAATAATTCACCTCCACATTTTGTATAACCATAATCCAACCAAGAAACAATGCTTAATAAATCCTTCGGAGCCCATAGCAGATCACTCCAATAACAAAGAATAAGCAGCAAAAAACATCCAAAACCCACGTGTATTAACGTATTACCAATATCCTTTTTTCTGATTTCGCTTTCTCTTCAGGTAGTGCAATCCAAGAACAATAATGCCAACAATAATAACACCGAGAACAATAAATAAAATAGACATGAAGATTTTAGATTCTCCTGGGAATCCAGTAAGAGGTTCAGGAGTCGGAGATTTCTGAACCGGAGAAGTTCCCTCGCTCGCTTCTCCCACTCCTTCCTGAATTCCAACATTCTCACCACTCTCTGCTACCGGTACGAGTTCATGAATATACGCGATTTTTAGATCAGCCTCTTTATCTTTAATTCCATTTAGACTAACAAGCACATCATAATAGTTATCTCCATTAACCTCAAATTTCTTACTCTCGCCAATAGTTAGTGTCGCATATTGCGGTTCACTCGTAACATTGAGTGTTACCTCATTATCATTTAACTGCTGTATCCCTACTTGATGAGTTTCTCCCCCAATTCGCACCCGCGCCCGTTGCCGCTCCCGCATCTCAACTTGAATCTCTCCTTTTTTATCAAGCTCCTCATCATGGAAGGAATAACTATACGTCCAGAACACCTTCTGCGACAGTCCGCTACCACCCCCAGAACTACTCGAAGACGATCCACCACTGCTACTCGCAGGAATCGACGTTCCACCCAAAGAAGGTCCTGTCCCAGAAAAGTGCGGCAGTCGCAGCCATGCCAGATTTCCCGTAGTATCAACGAAACAAGGCGTACTTATATTAGATAATGCACTAGTCGAATTTGTAGTGCACGTTGTTTGATTGAGTAGATAAGCCCACTCACTCTGTCGATCAACATAGTGAGAATTATTTCCCTTCATTCTACCGACATCAGTACCATTCGCAGTTGTATTCCAGATCAAATTCCAATTATCATCATAAAAGTGCGGAATTGAAATATTTACTGGAGCTGTTTCATTAAGCCCCGCGCCCGCATCCTCTATATAAGGCATTGAAACCAGAACATAATCATATACAGTAGGCCCACTAGATCCAAATCTAGCTGCAGCGCTAAAGCTATTCCCACCAGTACCATTCGAAGTAGCAGTATCAAACAACGCATCAGGCGGCCCAGAAGCGATCATGTCAACATTCACATAATGAACAGTTATATTACCTCTCCCCATTCTAAAGCTCAACTTTCCTCCGCCAATTAGAGCAGTCATAGGGTTAAAATTATCCATCGTAGTCACACCGCCAACATTACAACTTGTAGGAGGATACGCAACATCACATGTCGCATTAGAGACATAAAGACCCATTTTCACATTGCCCGCACTCAAAACACTATCTATCGCTTGCGGATTAAAGGTTGTTATCGTTATATTACTAACATTGCCTGTTAGATTACTACTTGCAACAATCGTTCGCACACTCAAGGAAAGCCTTTTAGGAGCATAGTTTCCCCCTCCAGCAAACACATTCATCTCTTTAACCCCGGTAGTATTCAACAAAACAAGACTAAAATTTGCTGCACTTTCTTGTGGTACATCCTCCATCCAAGTAAACTGTATCGCTCCATAATTAGAGTAATCAACTGTTGTTTCAGTATGAAGATTCGATTGAGCGAGGCTTTGGTTACTAATATTTATCGCACGGAATGTCTGCTTCATAGTCTCAACAAGAACCTTATTTGCAAAATTCGTCGCACTCGCCATACTAAGGTTGCTTAAACTCCCAAGCAGCCCCAGTGCACTAATATTTCTTTGCGCGTCCCCATTTCCATACGTCAAATTCACAGGCCCAAAACCTCCAAAATATCTCGTACCGTTCCGCGCAGTCGCATATAATAAATAACTCGCAGTTTCAGCAGGCGCAGGCAACGTTATATTATAAAAGCCAGTCGTAAGCGTATACACATCAGTAGTCCCAGCAACAAACGCGCTCATATTATAAGGCAGCGCGCCATGAGTTGCGTGAATCATATTCCCCGGCTCCAAAAGAAACGGCACAATTGTTATGTTATTGAATCCGTAGACATCAGATATATTCGAAACATTCACAAATCCAGTTACTCGCGCAACACCAAGAGTCATATTAAAAATCTTATGTAATGTCCGTGTTGTCACATTAAACTTCGAGAGATTTCCAGCAACATTATTAATAATAGTATACGAAACACTAGAGGTAAAATTATCCCAATTAAAACTTACCGGCAAACTCTGATTCGGAAAAACTAAAATAGAATAATTTCTATCACGCGGAACCGCAACCATGGCATCAGTTACCGTACTAGTTGGTCCCATACTAGACGCAATAACATATCCAGTCCTTGCATCCTTAATCTGATAATTAAAACCAATACGATTTGCAGTAGAATTTATCACACTAATATTAATATTCCCTGCCTCCCGTAAATAAAATGGAACAACACCAAGATCGTCATAAACAGCACTTGGAAAAACAGGGAGATTCTGTCCAATAAATGTCGTAGCGTTTGCGAAACTCACATTTTTTATACTGAGTGTCGGAGAATACAACCATGTAGCACTATCAGGTACAGTCATATTAAACCATCCAGATTCATTTGTCGTCGTTGAATTATATCCCACAACACTAAAATCAGTTACAGAACGCACAGTAACATTGACAGTAATATTTGGTAAAAGAACACCATTGGTGTCACGCACCGTTCCATTAAATGAAAAACCACTCACGAGAGCAAGAGAAGCAAATACTAAAAAAATACTTTCAATGAATAAAAAAATAAACTGCAACACACGCAAACCGTTTTTCATCATGCCTCTCTTTCCCTATCTTGTTAAGATCAAAACACTTTAAATACCTTACCTTCCCCAGAATGAAGAAGTGCCTCTATAGCTCAGTTGGTTAGAGCACCAGTTTCGTAAACTGGGGGTCGAGGGTTCAACTCCCTCTAGAGGCTTTCACAAAACCATCTTCAACTACCAAGACTTTAAAAAGTCAACAGTATACCCTACAACACAAAAAAGATCTCATGGGCAGCAACACTGATTTAAGAAAATATCAGGATCCAGAAGCAATCCACGACGCATTCTCAAAAATAGTATCCGGCGGAAAACCAGGGTACAGAACAATACTAGAGAGAAAGAAGATTCCTCCAAGATGTAGCCAGTGTGGGATGGGCGGCGAGGAAGATCAGAAATTTTGCTCCCAATGTGGCGGGAAAATGGTCGTCCCGCTCACGCACTGTACCAATTGTAAAAAATCAGTGAACGAAACAGAGAAGTTCTGCACAAACTGCGGAACGAAATTAAAAGAATAGTTTTATTAATCAAAATAGATCACCCAATCTATGAAAGAGAAAATAGCAAAACTCCTCCACAACCATATTCATCTCAGTGAGGACTCGATCATAAAACTTCTTGAGATCCCACCAGCACCAGAACTTGGAGATTTCGCGTTACCTTGTTTCACACTCACAAAACAATATAAGAAAGATCCAACAATAATAGCAAAAGATCTTGCAACAAAAATAAAATCTTCCATAATAGAAAAAATCGAGGCCAAAGGACCATATCTCAATATCTTCATAGATGGAAAAAAGTTAGCAGAACAAGTTCTTACAAAGATACTCACAGAGCGAGATAATTACGGAAAAGGAGAAAGATCAAATGAAAGAATAATGATAGAATTCTCCCAAGCAAATACGCACAAAGCATTTCACATAGGTCATGTAAGAGGCACCGCGCTGGGGGAAAGCCTTTCCCGCATCGCAGAGTGGGCTGGCAATAAAGTTATCCGAGTTAACTACCAAGGCGACACAGGCATGCACGTCGCAAAATGGATCTGGTGTTACACAACATTCCACCAAAACGAACGATTAAAAAAAGATGACGTATGGATCTCCTCTTTATACGTAGAAGCGGTAAAGAAGATTACAGAACATCCAGAATATCAAAAAGACATAGAAGAAATAAACAGAAAACTAGATAAAAGATCAGATAAAAAACTCATCGCACTTTGGAAAAAAACAAGACAACTATCGCTAGAAACATTCAAACCATTTTACAAAGAACTAAACACGCGATTTGATCACTGTTTCTTCGAATCTCAACTTGAGCAAGCAGCAAAACAAATCACACAAAAGTTACTAAAAAAAGGAATTGCACGAATCTCCGAGGCTGCAACAATAATCGATCTTGAAAAATACAATCTAGGCATCTGGGTTCTTCTCCGAAGCGATGGTACAGCACTATACTCCGCAAAAGATCTAGCACTCGCAGAAAGAAAATTTAAGGAATTCAAAATAAACAGGTCTATATACATTGTAGGAAGCGAACAACAACTTCACATCGCGCAGCTTTTCAAAACAATCGAACTAATAGACGCCTCAAAAGCAAAAAAATACCATTACATCCCAGTCTCTCTCGTACGCCTTCCCCACGGTAAGATGTCATCGAGAACAGGAGATAATATACCTTATTCTCAATTCAAAACAGAGCTCACACACCACGCACTCACAGAAATAAGATCACGTCATAATCTGAATCAGAAAGAAGCACAGAAACGAGCACTCATAATCACATTCGCCGCACTCAAGTATTCATTTTTAAAACAAGACACAAATAAAACAATCGTTTTCGATAAAATAGAAGCATTAAAATTAGACGGAAACACAGGCCCATATCTTCTATATACATACGCGCGAGCAAAAAGCATCTTACGAAAAGCGAAATATAAACAAAAGAGAAAAATTATTCTCAAAACAGATCTAGAAGAAAAAGAAAAATCACTAATCCTAAAACTAGCCACATTCCCTAAGATAACACAGAGAGCGTATTCATCATACGCACCTCAACTCATCACAAACTACGCCCACGAACTCGCGCAGCTTTTCAACGAGTTCTATCATTCAACAAAAGTCATTGGTTCACAAAACGAACATACAAGACTCGCACTCGTAGATGCAACAGCAAATGTTCTAAAAAATTCTCTCTTTCTCCTAGGAATATCTGTACTAGAACACATGTAATCCGCCAACAATAAACTATTAAACCAAACAATAAATAAACAGTCTATGTCAGAGGCGATTCTTCTAAGCATCAATGCTCTCTTACCCGCTATGCTTCTCGCTACTCTATCCATACTCTCACAACACAAAGAAATGAATAAACATTAGGTACAGATTATTATGCAAAGAATCATCTCATGATTATAATAGAAAGTTTAATAACAGAAAGATTTATAAGTAAGAAAATTCTTACATAGCCATGGAGATTAAAACAGTTAGAGTCTCAGAGAAAGGACAAATAGCAATCCCAACTTCTATGAGGGAGAATATAGGAATCGATAAAGGTGATGAGTTATTGTTAGTTGAAACAGAAGGAAAGATTCTAATTGAAAAAGCAGATAAAGTTTCTCAATTCATGAAAGATGATTTTGAAGATATTTTAAAATATAATGAAGACTCGCTAAAAGAGGTTTGGGATAATAAAGAAGATGATATTTGGGCCTCTTACTTAAGGAAATAAAATGATATCTCAACAAAAGGAGTTAGTTTTATTACCCTATCCCTTTAGTGATCAAGGAGGTAGTAAGGTCAGACCAGCAATAATTGTTTCAAATGACAATTTTAACAAGAGATGCGAAGATTGTGTAATGGTCCCATTAACAACCTTAATAAAAGATGAGCCTTTCTCTTTGATAATAAGTCAAGACAGTTTAGAATCAGGAAAGTTGTTAAAACAAAGTAGAATAAGAATTGATAAGATTTTTACAATTAAGAAAAGTCTTATTATGATGAAAATAGGAAAAGTTAACGACAAGACTCTTGAGAGAATTAAGTCAGAAATTAGCAAAGTCTTCTAGGAAAATGTGAAGAAGTTAATCCTCCTATTTAAGAATTCTACAATCACAAGGAACGTGCCTAAGCCGCAAAGACCTATACGTTTAAATAACCAATCCTTCTTGAAAAAGTGCAGACCAGTCGGCGCGCTAGCCCTGCGCCACCTACAAATGGGCTCTATGGTAGACTGAAAGGAGCGCGTGAGGCGAGGAGATGTCAGTCTCGTATCGAACGCTGATGTTTTGTCCTGCTCGATCGTGCTCTTTCGAACCGGGTCAGGCCTTGATCGGAGCAGCCCTAAGGAAGAATCACGGTGCTCGCAGGGTTGCAAAACGGAGAACGATCCGAGGGCACTTTCATCCCCAGACCAAGCAACCTCCCTGCTGCAAAGATATATAAATCAAAAATAATATATCTGCCAATGAAAAAGAGAGGACAATTCTATCTTATAGCTGCACTTATCATTGTTGGTATTGCTGCAGGCCTTGCCACGATCCACAATTCTTCAAAGACCTCAGAAGAAGACGTGGCTGTCTATGATCTCTCACAAGAAATTGACTTCGAATCTGCACAAGTAATCGACAATGGAGTCTTTAAAGCATCACTATCACCAAATACTAACACTAACATTATATCACTCACACAACACTACTGCGCGAAGTCAACCGAAGATACAAGCTTCGTTGTTGTCTATGGCACAACAGCCTCCGCAAGCATAATCACGTGCGAAGATATTTCCACAGGAAAGCTTGGAATTAGTACAGGAGGAAGTATAACATTAAACCCTCAAAGCAATGTAAGAAGCAAACAACGAGTAGCAGGAACAGGACCAGTAGCAGGAACAGGAACACAAGCACAGACAATCACAGTACAGGGAGGAGGATTTGATCAAGATTTTATGCTCACCGACACCGATAAATTCTTTGTAGTCATTCAGAGAGATAAACATACTGATCGCTTCGTTTCTGTAGAAGATGATTAAAAATGTCAATACCAAGAACACAAGCAATCATTCGCATCAAAAACAAGCGCGCAGTAAGCATCATGGTTGCCTATGTCTTACTCATCGCAATCGCTTTTGGACTTGGTGCTGTAACCTATAACTATCTCAAGGGCTATCTTCCCTCAACACTCCCAGAATGTCCTGCAGACATCGCTATTGCAATTAGCGCTGCATCATGCAAAACTTCATCAACCCAAACCGCTCCTTCTCCTTCCATAACAGGTTTTCAATCTCGCGACATACAGTTGTCACTTACCAACCGCGGTCTATTTGTTATAAAAGAGGTTTTTGTAAGAGCAGGCGATCCTGCGAAATCAACGCGAATGCCACTAGGATCACAGCCAACCACATTGTCACAGTCACTAGATCCCTCAAAAACAACTCCAGTAACAATTTCATTCAACAATGTATATCTTCCTTCACCATTCATCATCGAAGTCCAACCCGCGATCACTGACAAAAAAAGAGGCGTTATTCCATGTAAGAATGCAATTGTCACACAACTAGTAAGTTGTTAGCTAACTACCAAACCACAATAATCTATAAATAACTCTTCACAAATATTAGAAATATGAGATTTGCGCATATCGGTGATTGTCACCTCGGTGGCTGGCGTCAACCAGAACTGAGAGAATTAAACTTTAAGTGTTTTCGTGAAGCATTAAAACGCTCAATCAAAACAAGAGTAAATTTCATTCTTATCACCGGCGATCTCTTCGATTCCGCCTATCCACCAATCGAGATCTTAAAAACAACCTTCGAGGAATTTCGAAAATTAAAAGAAGCAAACATACCTGTTTTTCTCATTGCAGGAAGTCACGACTATTCAGTCTCAGGCAAGAGTTTCCTAGATGTTCTTGAACACGCAGGATTCTGTACAAATGTCGGCCGTTATGAAATCAGAAACGATACGATCCTTTTAGAACCAACAGTACATAAGAACGTTGCTATCTACGGTTTCCCTGGAAAGAAGTCAGGCCTCGAAGTCGAAGAAATAGGGCGTATAAAAATCCAAGAGGCGCCTGGCTTATTCAAAATTCTTATGCTTCACACAACCATTCGAGACGCTATCAGAGATGCACCGATAAAAGCAGTTGATGAACGCTATCTCCCAAAAGTCGATTATCTTGCACTGAGCCACCTCCATATCCATTACAGTCGCGCAGGTCGTGTCTACTCAGGCCCGACCTTTCCGAATAATCTATCAGAACTAGAAGAGCTCCAAGCAGGCACTTTTTATATATTCGACAACGGTCATATAGAACGGCAAGAAATAAGATTAAAAGAAGTACTCTCACGAACAATTGAGATCACCGATGCGTTTACAGGAACCGAGGCAGTTCTTACCCTCCTAGAGCACGAAGATGTAAGAAATAAGATCGTTATTGTACGGCTGGTCGGCATTCTCGAGAAAGGAAAGATAACAGACATCGACTTTCAAAAAATAGAATCATCACTGAAAGAGCGCGGAGCCTACATCTTTTTAAGAGCAACCTCAAAATTACACACCCCAGAACCAGAAGTAAAATTTGATATCCTAGATACAGAAAATCTCGAAGCAGAGATTATCGCACAGTTCAAGGAAAAGAACCCAAATCCATATAATCCCTTGATCACAGACCTTATCCGCACACTCACACTAGAAAAACTAGAAGATGAAACAACAGCAACATTTGAAGAACGCCTTCTTTCAGAGACGAAGAGAATTATAGAACAATGAAGTTCAAAAAGGTGACAATAAAGAACATACGCTCATATAAGCAGCAGAGTATAAAGTTTCCTGAAGGCTCGCTCCTAATCACAGGAGACGTTGGCTCAGGAAAGACCTCGGTTCTCCTAGCCATTGAGTATGCTCTCTTCGGCCTCCAACCAGGACAGAAAGGCTCTTCGCTTCTTCGCATCAATGAATCATCAGGGGAAGTTACACTAGAGTTTCAAGTTGGAGGGCGCGAAATTATTGTCGAAAGGAAACTAAAACGTTCACTAAAAGGAATCAGCAATGAATACGCATCAGTTACCATCGATGGCGAAAAAACCGAGTCTTCAATAACAGAGATCAAAGCAAAAATCGTAGATCTTATAGGTTATCCAACAGAGCTTATAAAAAGAAACAATGCTCTCTATCGCTACACTGTCTATAGTCCTCAAGAGCAGATGAAACAGATCATACTCGAGGATGCAGAAACACGACTCAACATTCTCCGGCATATCTTTGGCATAGACAAATACAAACGCATCAGAGAAAATCTCTCCGTACTACTAAATACACTCCGCGCCGAGATCAAATTTCTTCAAATAGAAGTCAGAACAATCGAGCAAGATCGAGAAGATATCGCACGCAAAGAGCGCGATATTCAAGAACACACTGGAAAAATAAAGGAGAAAGAAACAGAATTGAACAGGAAGATTGTAGAGAGAGAAGCATTCGAGCGAGAACTCACAACACTCAATGAAAAACTAGAAGAGCGAAGAATATTTGAGCAAGAACTAGAAAAAACAGGGATTATGATCCTAGCAAAGCGTGAAGGTATCACAACAATTACAAAAGAGTATGATGAAATAAAGAGGAGTATAACAGGGCAATCTGAACGCTTTGATAAAAATGATTACAACACGCTTCTTACAACACTCGCTTTAACACACACAGAATACGAAGAGGTAACAACAGATCATCTTACAACTACTTCAAAACTAAAGGCCTTAGAGAAGGAACAACACACACTGAATGAAAAGAGAGAGAGAATCTTCGCGATAGATATATGCCCGACATGCCTCCAAGATGTTTCAATAGACCATAAGCACAATATCCTTAATGAAGCCGAGACCCAAATAGCATCCATAAAACGAGAATATACTTCCTTTACAGAAGAAATAGAGCGCATCTCCAATCGTAAAAAAGAGATAAAACAAATGCTTGAAAAGTTAGAAGAAAAACGGAACCATCTAGAGATCCTCCGAACAAAAGAGGAATACCTAGAAAAAGCCGCTGCAAAACTCTCCCAACTTGATAAACAACGTCAAACGCTCGAGAACGACCTCTCCATACTAACTAAACATCATGAGACACTTAAAGAGAATATCTCTTTGTTTTCACCATTCGATACCCAACATAAAAAGAAACAACTCGAAGTTAAGAATGCAGTATTAGCAGAAAAAAATACAGAAATCGAACTTGCAGAAAGAAAGAAAGAACTAGAATTCACACACCGCGAACTCTCCAGAGTACAACAAGCACTTTTCAAAAAGGAGATAATGAAAAAGAACCTAGCAGATCGCACAAATCTCTATACCTGGCTCTCAACAAATTTCCTAAATCTAATAGAATTCACTGAACGAAATGTCCTCCTTAAGTTAAGGAACGAATTCTCACACCTATTTAGAAAGTGGTTTCTCATGCTCATTGCTGAGAACACACTAGACACCCACATCGATGAGAATTTCACCCCAATAATACTCCAAGGAGAAGCAGAGCTAGATTACCAATTTCTTTCAGGAGGAGAGAGAACCGCAGTTGCGCTCGCCTACCGTCTAGCTCTAAATCAAACAATTAACTCAGTGCTGAGCAGACTTAAAACACAGAGCATCATTATCTTAGATGAACCAACAGACGGTTTCTCAGAAACACAGATAGATAAAATGAGGGATATCTTAGAAGAACTGAATGCAGAACAACTCATTATTGTAAGCCATGAACAAAAAATAGAGGGATTTGTAGATAATATCATTAGAATATCCAAGGAAGGAAATACCTCGCGACTTGATACCAAAATCTAAACTAAAACAATAAGAGTAAGATAGACTATCTCTTTAACGGATCCCTGATATATAAAACATAATTTCCTGTTTCTCTGTCTGGAAGATACTTATTAGCAACTTCTAGGACTCTTTCAGGAGTAACTCTATTATATCCCCCAATAATTGATTCTGGAGTTACATTATAATCTAGCCTATCTTCAATAGCGTTTACATGTCCCTCATTTGATTCAAACGTCTTAACAAGGCGATACTTAATCAACCTCTTTATTCTACCAACAGCACCATCACCAACTCTTTCTGTTCTCATTCTTTTGATTTCTTCAAAAATAGCTTCGACTGCTTCATCAATTCTTTTTGCAGGAACAGCCGCGTTTATTCCCAATTCTCCAGCACCGTAATCTCCGTTATATGTGGCACCTACATGATAGGCAAGACCATTTTTCAAACCAATATTTTGAAAAAGAAGAGAATTAGTATCTCCACCGAGTATGTAACTCATCGTCTTAACAGCGCATTCATCTTCGTGTCCACTTATTGGTCCCAAATAATGTAAGAAGATTTGTGCAGAACTCTCATTAGGATTATCCGCATTCAACATCTCAGGTGCAGGTCTATGCAATACAGTTTTACCATGCAATGCTTTCAACACTGGAAACTCTTTTCTGGTATTCTCTCCAGATGTCGCACTTCCAAAATAATCCCTCATAAGTTCCTCTATATTTTCCAGCAATCCTCCAACAATTATCAAATCCATGTTGTTAGGATGATAACCTCTTCCATGGAATCTTCTCATCACATCTTGCGTTGCATCTCTTACTATCTCTTCTTTTCCTAAACTAAATCTT
Organism: Candidatus Woesearchaeota archaeon; assembly: GCA_964413975.1. GTDB lineage: Archaea > Nanobdellota > Nanobdellia > Pacearchaeales > GW2011-AR1 > UBA73. The sequence continues at coordinate 10,328 of CAYPUL010000003.1, read as the reverse complement.
CCTTTGGGATGCCCTCTATAAAAAATATTATTAAACTCAATATTAGCTAGATAATAAGGATTACTCTTCTCATCAGAGATTTCTCTCAATACTCTTTCACGTTCTCCATTAACCCTATCTTCATCGAAACGCGGTCTAAACACCTGTTCAGAAATATAATCCAACCAAATAACTAAATCTTCAGACAACATTTGACCAATAAAGTTAGTCCTGCCTACATTTGTAAAGGCATTAGAATATCCAAAAGAACCTCTTATATTATCTGCTGTTATCGGATCATACTTAGAACTACCTCCAGTTACAAGACAGTGTTCGAGAAAGTGTGCTAGGCCTTCTTCCCCTTCCTTTTCATGTGAAGAACCATAGTTTACTCTTAACTTAGCAGCAACTGTTTGCGTAGGAGTTTTTTGCAGTGCTACGATTAATCCATTATCTAACCTATATTCCTTGTAACCTTCATTGATAACTGTCATGAAAATACACGCTTCTCTCTATTTTTAAACCTTTAGTCATACCTGCTGTGTTAATTATGAGGAATCATGCAAACACAGCAGACATACCAAAAAACTTAAATACCTAAGAACTTTCCACTAAATAACAGTTCTTATGGACATGAAGCAACCATCAACATTTGAAGAAGAAATTGCCGAGAAAACTCTAAAGTCAAGTACAAGCATCCTAGGCATCGTCTGCCGAGATGGGATAGTAATGGCTGGAGATCGCAGAGTAACCGCAGGCGGTAGAATAGTAGTGAAGAAAGACGAACAAAAAGTACAGCAGATAAATGACTATCTCATCACATCATGGACCGGCGGAGCAGCCGACGCATTCCTCTCCGCAAAGATCATCGCTGCAGAGCTCCGTTTAAAAGAACTCAGAACAAGATCAAGACCAACAATCAGAGAAGCAGCGCACTTCATCGGTATGATGCTCTATCGGAATATCCGTGTTCCCTCAATGATACCTTATATCGTGGGCATCCTAGTAGGCGGCATAAACGAAGACAGCTCATATGAACTCTACTCAATAGAGCCAGCAGGAGGCGTATCAAAGATCGAAGACTTCGATGCAAACTTCTCCTCCGGAATGCCCTACATCCTAGGTCTTCTCGAACGCCAGTATCGAAAAGACATCTCAGTGAAAGAGGCGATAGAATTATCGAAAGAAGCAATAAAATCCGCTATCGAGCGAGATCCAGGTTCAGGAAACGGTATTGATGTGTTTACAATAACAAAAGAAGGGATCAAACACGCAATCGCAGAAAAGGTTCTCCCTCAATACAGATAATCACACATAACGGAAAGCCATGGCAGATATCTTAAAAACAATAAAAGAAGAGTTATCCTCAAATAGGATTACCGACACACTCTTCGAAGGAGCAAACATAGTGCTCTACACCGATGATAAAGAATTTTTTAGATCAAGCGAAGAGAAGATAAAAGGTATCGTTAATAAAATAAAAAAACGTGTAGAGCTCAGAGCAGATAAGGGTATCCTAGCATCCGAGGAAGAAACAGAGAAGACAATTCGCGCCCTTGTCCCGCCAGAAGCAGAGATCACAAATATTATCTTCGATATACAGCGGAGCATTGTTATAATCGAAGCAAAAAGACCAGGTCTCGCCATTGGAAAACAAGCATCAGTTCTCGGAGATATAAAACACACAACGTTTTGGTTGCCTTTCGTCCGAAGGAGTCCAGCGATACCTTCAAAGATTACCGAAAAGATCCGCTCAGTACTCTACGCAAATAACACCTACCGAAGAAAATTCCTCCACGATATCGGTAAAAAGATCTATACCGATTGGAGTTCAGAAAAAAAAGATATCTGGGTAAGAATCACAGTCCTAGGGAGCGGAAGACAAGTAGGTCGCTCCTGTTTTCTCCTCCATACACCAAATTCCAAAGTACTCCTTGACTGCGGCATCAACCCTGCAATTGGAGAAGGTCCTGAAAGATTCCCATACTTGAATATCAGTGAGATCGGAGACCTGCAATCAATTGACGCCATTATATTAAGCCATGCCCACATAGATCACTGCGGTCTTGTTCCTTATCTCTTTAAGATGGGCTATCGTGGCCCAATCTATATGACAGCACCAACACGAGACATAGCTGCTCTCTTACAACTCGATCTGATCGGCGTCGCATACAAAAAAGCAGAATTTCCTCTATACAAAGCAGACGACATTAAAGAAATGGTTCGTCATTCTATCACGCTAGAATACAACGAAGTTACCGATATAACCCCAGACATGAGGATCACTTTTTATAATGCAGGCCATGTCCTAGGTTCAGCACAAGTTCATATCAACGTGGGAAACGGGCTCCATAACTTTGTATATAGCGCTGACACGAAATATGCAAAAACCCGCCTCCTTGATCCTGCGATAAATCGCTTTCCGCGAGCAGAGACCATCCAACTAGAAGCAACCTATGGTGCAAAGCAAGACGTTCTCCCTCCTCGGAAGGAAACAGAAACACGATTTATCGAGATGACAAAAGAAACAATCGAAAAAAAAGGAAAAATCCTTCTCCCAGAACTTGGATTAGGCCATGCGCAGGAAACAATGCTCAGAGTTGAAGAAGCGATACGAACAGGCGAGCTTCAAAGGATTCCAGTCTATGTTGATGGGATGATCTGGGACATTAATGCAATCCATACAGCCTACCCAGACTTCTTGAGCGCGAGCGTCAGGAGCCAAGTCTTCCAGGATAACAATCCGTTTATGTCAGATATCTTCAAGCGAGTCGGTAGTCCAGCAGAGCGCAAAGAAGTTATCGAAGGAGGTCCCTGCATTATCATCGCAACATCAGGAATGCTTGTTGGTGGCGCATCAGTCGAGTACTTCAGAAATCTCGCAGAGAATCCTAACAATCTAATAGCTTTCAGCTGCTACCAAGCAATCGGTTCTCTAGGAAGACAAATCCAGGAAGGCACAAAAGAAGTTGCGCTAGGGAAAGATTACTCAAATGAGAGAATACAAGTCAAACTCCGCGTTGAAACGCTCTACGGTTTATCCGCACATTCAGGGAGAAATGAACTGATGCAGTACATAAGTAGAATGAACCCTAGACCAAAACGCATCATTATCAATCACGGAGAACTCTTTAAATGCCTAGATCTTGCTTCATCACTCTACCATGCCAACAAAATAGAAACAACTGTACCAAGAAATCTCGAAACAGTGCGATTGAAATGAGACCAAAGAATTAAAAACACACTTTACGAAAAAGAGACATGAAACATTCTACCTATATCACAGGCATATTATTAGCCATGTTCCTCACAACACAGCTTCTCGGGATTCTAGTAGTAAGACAATACGCACCAGAAGTGATACCAGTAACTGATCCAGAAGGAAACACCACGAACGTAACAAAATATGACCTCCCATATGGTATGAATCCTCCCCAAGACCTAGATCCACAATATTCACTGTTTTCGATTGTCATCGCAATCATTCTTGGTATAGTTATTATGCTCTTCCTCATGAAACACAACGTTGAGACCTTTTTCCGTATTTGGTTCTTTGTCGTTGTCACCATCGCAATCGCAATAACCATAAACGCCTTCCTCAAATCTACATTGATCCCCGCTCCGCAAATCATCGCACTTACCATCGCGCTTCCCATAGCCTTTTTGAAAATCTTCAAGAGAAATATCCTTGTCCATAATCTCAGCGAGCTTGCAATCTACCCAGGTATCGCGGTAGTGATCGCGCCTCTCTTTAATCTTACAACAGTAATCATACTTACCATACTCATCTCACTCTATGACATGTACGCAGTATGGCATACAGGGATCATGCAAAAAATGGCGCGCTATCAAATCAAAAGAATTAGAGTCTTTACCGGATTTTTTGTTCCCTATCTCGGGAAGAGAGAGAAAGAACATTTGATGCAAGCCACAACACAAAAGTCCAGAAGAAAAATAAAAGTAAATATTGCAATCCTCGGCGGCGGCGATATTGTCTTCCCACTCATCCTAGCCGCAGTAGTCTATAACACCGCATCAATACTACCATCACTCTTTGTTCCATTCGGCGCAACACTCGCACTTGCAACACTTTTCTTTTTCTCGAAGAAAGGAAAATTCTATCCAGCAATGCCATTTATCGCAACAGGCTGCTTTGGAGCACTAATCACCGCGTACTTCTTACACCTGCTATAAATGTAGTAACTATATAATAGGTACAAAGTAGAAAGATTTAAATACCATCACTCTATCGCCACTCTATGATCATAAAGGCAGATCTCGTAAAGCGCGTGAAAGAGTACTTTAATCTCAATATCTATGAAACAAAGGTATGGATGGCACTCCTCTCGAAAGGAATCGCCTCAGCAGGCGAAGTTGCAGAACTCTCAGGCGTACCACGTTCACGTACATATGATGTTCTAGAATCCTTAGAGAAACGAGGATTCGCAATCACAAAAATCGGTAAACCAGTAAAATACATCTCAGTAAAACCAACAGAGGTTATTGAAAAAATGAGAATCAACACTGTACATGAAGCTAACGAACGCGTCAGAAATCTCTCAACAATTAAAGATACACCAGAATATGGAGAACTTGAACGAATACACAGTACCGGAATCTCGCTCATAAAATCTCACGAGATCACTGGCGCTCTCAAGGGTCGTTCAAATGTCATCTCACGTGTTCGAGAACTAATCCTAGATGCAAAGCGAGAGGTCATTATCACAACATCAGCCTTAGACTTCGAGGACAAAAGCCGCGTTCTTATCCCAGCACTCGAACAAGCAGCAAAGAACAACGTCAAGATAAAACTCGCACTTGCAGGCTCACCAGAACGAATAAAAAAAGTAACAGCACGTTTGAATATAAAACCTTCGATTACAAATTCAACAGCAAGACTATATATCGCAGATAAAAACGAAGTTCTTTTCATGATCACGCCAGAAAACGCGGAAGAAGAACTCGGAGTATGGCTCAATTCTTCTTTCTTTGTAGAATCACTCCGCAACATCGTAGACAACTTATTCCAGTCATCAGACAAAGGAAATAGTAAAAAATAAATAAATCCTAGCCAGCTACTCTCATTCTCGTGAGACCCATCGCTCGCAGCGTCTCTTTCTCAGCGCGCATAATCCTTCGTAAAAAATCAACACACGAGAAGTTTACACGAAGGCGCGCATGTAAAATTCCCTGAATCTCAAACACTTCCCTATGTCGTTTTCGAAATGCCATCGCATCTCTCTCGAAAGCAATAGGAGGTCCTTTTCTGATAATCTCCTTCTTCGAACGCACCACAAAATAAGCATCAGCTCGCTGCATTCCTCCATACACAAATTCTTCTTCCAGAACATCAAAATATTTTTCAATCTGACCTCGTAAAAATCGCGCCACCTTTTTTAGCTTTGTTCCTGCAATATCTCCTTGCTGTCGATTCGTTTCTAAAGTAATATAAACAAATGCCGCTTTTTTCTCCTTTGCGCGCCTCTCTAGTAATGATACCTGAAAGCTTCCTACATCAAAAAACCTTGGGGAAGGACTTCGAAGGAATGCTCCAGCCACACGCTGAAAACGCTGAAACGTTTCATACGAGAGCGCCGCAAGGACGTTGCGCTCTTTCCAAGTCGGATCAATGACAATAACCGGGCTCTGGAGTCTAGCTTCATTTAAAAAAAACAATACCTCGCTTTTCTTCTGATATAGTTTCGCAGGATCAATAACCAACTTCTCTCCCTTCTTCACCTTCACCAACCCGCGTAACATCCGCTCGAAACTTCGATAAAACAAAATCAAACACTCCAATCCATAACCTGAAAATCCTTGAACATACGATTCTGCCCCATAGACGCGTTGTGCACGGCAAAACTGTTTTGCCAGTTGTACCTCTCGTAGTAACTTTCTAGACAACCCTCGTTTCATTACCGCGACATGAAAGTAACTCAGATCAGTTACATTTCTAGCTTCTCGTACCTTCTTAACAGCAACAACAGGAATAATCTCCAAAGTCAATCGCGGGCTAATAAACACGTGGAAATAATCTCTGCTTCCATGGATGCACGCAAACCTTTTATTCAATCTCTTAGATACAACCGAAACAATCGTCCGAAGACGAGACATCAATGCCTCTTTTCTAAACCGAATAAATATATCAACATCATAGCGTGACGCCCGTATCATCGTACCTTTTACAAAACTCCCCCCAAGAAAGACATTCGCATTAATCTTCCTCCGAGAAATCTCGCGCCGCAGTTCACTAACAAACAGCATAACCGATCGCTGAATATACACGCGATCATCGTCCGAAGGCGCAGCATTCACACGACTAAGAACCTCTTTGAGAGTCATCACCAAAAGAGCACACAATACTTTATAAATACTATTCGTGTTCGCGCGCAAATCGCGAAGATAAATCAATCACGTATTTTCCATCCTCAAGTTTGTACACCCTAGGTTTATTGCGATTGAACAAATGTGCAAGATCAACAAGATACTTCCCAGGTTTTATTACTTTAATGCTCTCAAAATCCAAGAATACAGGAGTTTCTTCATCAACAACTCCTGAGATCTCACGCACATCTCTCTCTATCTGCTTCTTCTCCTCAGCACTTAGTTCAACTATCTGTTCCTGCTGCATTTGTATCTTCTCGAATTGTTCCTGCCTAATATAAAAGAAAAACTTACTCTGACAGACAGAACAACCAGTAAGGATCTCCTGGGAACCATCGTTATAAAGACGTGAGCAGTGAACACAGCGATATGGCATACAC
>CAYPUL010000003.1:0-3485 GCA_964413975.1 Candidatus Woesearchaeota archaeon | reverse complement strand
TTAAAAAAAGGGACAAAAAATGGATTTAGATACTAAACTATACCTCGAATATTCCACAAGCATATTTATGATCTCTGCAATTGAAGTAACTAGCTCAACCACAACTCAATCTTCCGAGGATCCCGCTTTATCTCCTTGATCACTGACGCAGGCCCAATAACAGTTAAACACGTATTATCACCAACAAGCTTTTTCGCAAGTCCGAATTTCATCTTGACAAACACTCCCTCACCTCGCAGATCTGGTTCAATCACAGCAAGTTCAATCCCGCGGAAGTTTTTAACATGATCAACAAGTGCCATGGTATCTTCTATTAATCGTGCCTCTTCTTCAGGTCGCAATCTTCCGTGAAGGATTACGATCCTATTTCCCAACACCAAATTCAGAATCTTCCGTACACGTTCAGAGATGCTCAGATTTTGTACCTCTGAGAATGGAATAACATGCAAGCTCAGTCCTCGATACTTTCCTGTTGATCTTATCCGTTTTCCAGCCATTTACACCTTCTTTGCGAGTTTGAACAGAGACGCATAAAACGCATCCATATTCGTTCCCTCCTTTGCTGAGATACCCACAATATCATACTCAGGAAACGCAGCAGCGATCTTCCGCGCATCAGCTTTCTTCAAATCAATCTTATTCGCAACAACCAGGACAGGAATCTTCCGCGCAACAAGATTACCAATAATCGTGATATTTACCTGTGAATAAGGGTTTTCCGCCGCATCTAAAACAACAATCACTGCATCCATGTCATCGAGCCACTGAATAGCCTCAATAATCCCTTGGGTAGCTTCTTTCGCACGTCTCTTTGCTTCGTGCTTCTTTAATCCGAATCTTAAAAAATTCTCATAGTCTATCTTTGTTGCAATCCCAGGTGTATCTGCAATCTTAAACGTCAATGTCTTCCCCCGATATTTAACACTCACTTCTTCTTTTAGTTGTACGTGTCTTGTCTCATGCGGAATACCGCTCACAGTACCAATATCCTCACCAGTCCAATCCTTGCAGATCCTATTCGCGAGCGATGTTTTTCCTGCATTTGGCGGCCCATAAAACCCTATCTTGAGATTATCGCGCTTTTTAAAGATACCTCTAAAGATACGACTCGAAATCCGTTTCAACAGCTGAAACATATCTCTTAAACAAAAGAACGTTTAATAAATCTTACGTCAAGAGCCCCATGCTGTTTTTTCGCAAGTTCTTGTCTTACCCTCCTATTCTCAACAAATTTGAAGAGCGGAATCTCCCACATCCCAGTACGTTTCCCATCAATCTTTCTGAATGCATAGGTTATCTGCTCACGCTTCCATTTTCGCGCTAGAAGTTGTGCACGTATATCAATATCAGCAATCCCAGAACGGCGAGAATTATAAATGAAATTAATCAGATTATAAAGATCATCAGGATTCTGAAACAAGTGTCGTTCATATCTCCTCTTATACCATTCCTGCAAAGCAATATAAACCATCAGCAAAACAACGATTAAAACAGATAGCGCAATCAAGAATTTCTTCCACTGAAATTCTCCTTTTGTATCATAGAACTCAAGCAAGGGTTTTACCTCAGATCCAAGCTGTTGCAATTCAGGTGCAACAACAATCCCTAGTTGTTCAATCCCCGGTGCATTCTCTCCCAAGATAAAGAACGAAATGCTTCTTGGCTCTCCACGTTCATTAATCAACACAGAAACTGCCCGTCCTTGTCCAACAGCTTTCTCATTATATTCTCCAAGAAACTTTATCGAGGAGAGCGGCTGATTGATAACAAGATACGCCCTCTCAGAACCCACATTCTGTTTCTGACGCAATTCAACACTATATTTTCTAGCAAGTTGTCTTTCATCCTCTCCGAACGCACGGATCGTTTCAAACGAGAGATCAACATCATAATGCTCTTCCATCCAAGCAAGCGCACGCGATCGCACATCACTCCCAGAGCTTCCTTCTGTCATTCCAGAAATCTCTTCTAGATAGCTGACATCAACTGAACCATACCCAATCGAAGCAGGCAATGTACCTCGCTCACTAACATCAATTTTCGAGGGCACACTAAGATCAATGAGCGAATTAATAATAGCAATATACTCCTCGTTTTTTGCATTATCCCCTAACAAAACATACCTACTCCGAATACTTCTTACTGAACTCTCACTCGCCTCTATCTCGAGCATCTCTCTCAACTCATTTTTGAGCACACTAGGAAACTGCACTAAATCCTTGTTCAGATTCGCAAGACGCTCTTCATATTGACTGAGAGTAACATTCGCAGAGCGTTTTGCCTCACCAACAATAACAGGAAATCTCTTTGCAGATAGAGTTCCTTTTGTATTCTGAACACCAACCTCTACAATATAAGTACCTTCCTGCATATACCTATGCTTAGCACTACTACCTGTTGCGATAATCTCACTGCTACCATCCCCAAACCGCCAAGTACTCCGCGCAATCTCTTCCTCACCGATGACAGAAAATGTCGTTGCCTGCCCAACGAGAACAACCCTCGGACCAATCTTAAAATCAAATCCTAAAAGAACATCAATCTTTTCATTTACGATCTCTTCATCAGCAAAGTCTAACGCGAACTCATGACTTCCATTCACACTAGGAACAACAAACCCCATTGCATGAATATCAATGAGTAAAGGCGCCGCATCAACCAGAAATGGAGCATTTCCAACACGAACAATCATCTTCTCTTCAAGCGTTACCCCTCCTTTCTTATAGCGCACATTCACATCATTAATCGATATATCCTGCGCCGCATCAAAGGCAAGCGGAACAATACATCCCTTAGTGCAATTCGATCGATACACACCCTGAATGTACGAATTCAATTTTCCAACTAGCTTTCCATTCCCTGACTGTTCATACACATCCTTGGTAAAACTCATCTTCCCGATCGATGCATATTTCACAGGGTAAGCAAAAATCTCATAGTCAGCACGCGAATCGCCAAGGCGCTCCTGCGGTTTACCAACCATCCCACATGAATCACTCGCATCACGAACCCGTATCTTATAGTACCCAGAATTCTGTGGATCACTCACACACACCCACACATTACCACTTTCCCCAGACGAGTAATTTACCGTAGCTTTTACTTCAGGTGCTTGTGGGTTATCAACATACCGTCCAGCAATAAAACTCCCATTTTCATGAAAGAGCTCAAGATTCAATCTACCCCCTCCTGTTGATGCAATCACTGCCCCGACAGTATATGCTGGTCCACGATCAAGAGTGATATTCTCACAATATCTCGAGCTCGTGATAATCGCAGTTTCACGAACACTCGTGTCATCAACAAAGCAGCCAAATCTCCTTTCTCCACACATATCATCAACATAATTTCGTTGGGTAAAATCAGTGCTACCATCGTTAAACAAATCTACACCAAACTGCGCTAGACAGCTACTCACACTTTCCTGTGCAGAAATATTAAACCGAAAATCAATGATCTCAACATTCTCACCATAGAGAACACTC
>CAYPUL010000002.1:26194-26550 GCA_964413975.1 Candidatus Woesearchaeota archaeon | reverse complement strand
CCAGAACTGTCGAAAAGCTTAAATATTAGTATTCATTATAAATTATAATAAATAATAATAAATAATAATGGTTCAGAGCATTATAGATATTGATGAAAGAGAAGATAGGATATTAAACATAGTAAAAGCTAAATTCGGTCTTAAAAATAAAAGCGAAGCTGTTGCATTAATAGCTAAGATTTACGAGGATAGTTTTTTGGAGCCTGAATTAAAACCCGAGTATATAGAAAGATTAGAAAAGATTAGAAAAGGAAAGTATATCAAGTTTGGTTCTACTGATGAACTGAGAAAAATAACCAGTTAATCTTATAAAAAGGTTAAATATGAGATTTTTAAGATTTCAATTGCTCGTTGCA
>CAYPUL010000002.1:0-26184 GCA_964413975.1 Candidatus Woesearchaeota archaeon | reverse complement strand
GTTGCAAGAGGTGTAACCTCTAATGTATAATTATAAGATAAGCGAAAAGCTTCAAGGAATTATGTTGAGGCTATCAAAAAAAGACAAACCTCTTTACGAACAATTATTGAAAAAGATCGATGAGGTGCTTAATTCTTATAATGTTGAACACTATAAAAATTTAAGGTATAATATGAAAGACTCAAAAAGAGTTCATATTGGGCACTTTGTATTAGTGTTTCAATTTAATAAGCAAAACAATGAAATAAAATTTGATGATCTTGATCATCATGATAATATTTACAAAAGAAAATGAATGGATCCGCGCAGAATCGAACTCCTGAATACTAGACGTAAACGAAATCGATCAAAAAGGTTAGCTTTTTAACAAGCTACAATTTAATTTCCTTTTTTAATAGATTTAATATTCCAATTCCACAACTATCCCAAAAATCTATAATTTCTTTAGCCTGTGAAATGCTTGCCCTAAAGCCCCTATAGTTAATATCATGCCTTATTTTTTTTAACCGGTCTAATGAATTTAATTTTACTTTATCCTTAATATTAAATTCTTTTAAAATCTCCATGCTCACTTCATGATTCAGGGGTTCATATCCAAGAAGCCATAATTTTGCATCTCCAAGTTGCCTAACCGATTCATAAATTTCTCTAAAGATTAACGTAGCAGCATTTTCATTTAGTTTTATTTCTTTAGTAACCTTCACATTAACTTCAGCAGAATTAATCATGGATTTTATTTGTTCCAAATCTTTCTGCCTATTTCTTAAACCTCCAATCATAATCCAATGTTGAAAATTCATTTTTTTACCTCCAAGAATCCCCACAATAATATTCCGTTTGCTATATTGTTGAATAAACTATTATCAATGCTATCTCTGTTAAATACATGTATCTGAATCTTTCTTCCTATAATTTTTTCAAAATCGATTAATTCTCGGAGTCCAGTAATTTGATAATCTTCAACATCGTCAGATTCAATAGCTATGTCAATATCAGAATTTGATAAATCCTCTCCTTTTCTAAAACTACCAAATAATACAATTGATTTTGGATTCTTGAATTGCTCTATAAGAAATTCAACTAACCCGCTTTTATAAATAAAAGTAAGGTTATAAACAATTTTACTTCTTATAAAAAACCAATCTGTTTGGTTTGCCTTTATTCTCCATATTTTCGTTAATTTCTTGATAGTTATGAGTCCTCCTTCCTGAAATTCATTTAAGATATTTCCGATGTTCGCTTTTGCTACTCCGGCTTCTCTAGCTAAGTCGCTTAAGCTAAATTCTTTTTCAGGGTATTTGAATAAAATCTCGGCTATTTTATTCTTTGCGGTTTCTTCATATAACTTAAGGTATTTTTTATGAACAATCGGTTTCTTCATATAACATATGTTATATATAGAAACTATATAAATGTTTTGATTATTTATAAGCGAGTCCAAGAAAGAATATTAATTTTGGATAGCACCTTTATAAATTCAATTCCTTCTAGGTAGTGTATTGTTTACATAGATCAACACCTTAGGTTTTTTGTAATTGTTGCTCAATTGGCTTATATGGATTAAAGGGATAATCTGATCTTCTATCAAGTATTGTCCTTCTTGATTTTTTAATATCTATTCCGAATCTTTTAGAGATGTTTGAAAAGGTTACTTCTTCTATTTTTGAATCTGGAAATCCATTTACCCTTAAATATTCTTCAAAGAGATTCCACCAAGGAAGACCCGGAATTCCTGACATAAAAGGTTCCTTTACCTTTTCATCTAAGGTATGTGGTGCATGATCAGTCTCTATCCAGTCTATTTTCCCAGAAAGCAGATAATGCATCATCCTTTCTCTTGACTCAGGAGATCTAAGAGGAGGATTCATTTTCCATAAAACTCCGTTTTCAGAAGTCATTTGTTGCCAGTCGTAAACAAGATGATGCGGACAAACACCGCAAGAGAGATTTATTCCCTTCAATTTAGCTTGATCTACTAATTCTACAACAGATGGCGAAGATATGTGAGCAATATGTAATTTTCCTTTGAAGCCATACCCAAGAGCTAATTTAATTTGGTCCTTTACAGATTCAAATTCAGCCTTTTCTGGACGAGCATGACAATGCGTTATAGGATTGTGATAATTCCAAAGGTTGGGGTTTAATTCATCTTCCTTTTCTGCATGAACTGCTAAAACCCCATCGAAACCCTGTTGTGTCAATGTCGCATACACCTCAGATTGATCTTCAAGTCTAATCACTCCAAGATTACCGACAGAGTGCCCAGCATATAATTTCATACCAATGACTTGAGGAAATTCACGATATATATCAACTGCTCGTTTAAGTTGCTCAGAATCGTTAGTTAAACCCATATATAACCCATAAAAAACTTCTGGAATACTAGCTTCTTTTGCCAATTTTATTCTATCCACAACCAATTCTCTAGTTATAATAGGAGGAGTAGTATTGGGCATATCAAAAACAGCATCAAGACCCGAATCTCTCGCAACTTCCAAACCGTGTTTTATAGTTTCTTTTTGTTTTTGATTAAAATCTCTTAAATGAACATGTGCGTCAATGTACATACAATATTAAGTTTTTCATGCTTTAAAAAAATATAGATTCTTTATGTTCCATTGTTATTTTATCAGTCCATATTAAGAGGGTATAACAAAAAACATAGAATCCATTTGCTTTAGTAGCTAAAGATAGCTCTTCCATTATAAGGGTAATAGTAGGATGCTCGGTAGTAGCTGTAAGGACCATATCCCATATAGCTATAGCGTGGGGAATAATTGTATCGATACGGATATCCCATCCGCATGTACCCATAGTTGGGAGAATAACCAGAACCATAAGATGAATAATAACTATCTGGCTGGAAGCGCGTTGTCTTCATATAATGTGTTGTCTGCTCATATCCACCAGAAGGAAGATACTGTGTCGAGGTTGTTTTATCATAACCTGTAGAAATCGTATCTCTCGGTCCACCATAATACCCAGAACTTCTTGAGGTATGGGAACTATAGCTATCGTAATAGCCATCGTTGTACGAATCATAATATCCATATGCGGACACAGCTACAAGTGAGAACATAGTTAGAAGTGCACACCAAACAAAAAACCCTTTCAATTTCATCTTCTTCAAATCCCCACTATTATTATAAATCTTTCTCTTTTTTTGTTTAGGAAAGAGTAGTAACAGAATTAATATCTCCAATTATAATCCCCAGACTGAGAATCATAGCGCGGTTTGTAATAATAGTCCTCGTTAGAGTCTCTACCATCTACTCTATAATCATATGCCTCTTTGTAACGCCAATTCGTTGAAGATTTTCCTCCAGTGTCATAGTCATAATAAAATGCATCTCCAGAAGTTTTTCCAGCCACATTATCATATCGCGCGTTAAAAGAATTTTCTAAGAATCTAACAGCCCTACTTTTTTGTAAATATTCATCATAGTCACTTGAGAAATGATAGTAGTGTCTAGGATAAACATACTGATAACGATATTCATATGGCGTATCGTAATAATACGGTCTCGTGTAGTAATGACAGCAGGAATAATCCTCATCTTTAAATGAGTAGTAGAATGCAGCCTCGTTAAAATTGGGATCATAATAATATGAAAAGTGGGGTGTGTGATGATAAGTTATATCGTGCGCCTTGACACTGTTTATTATTGTAACGAGCGAGAGTGCTGCAAACACCATACAAACAATTATCTTAATGGACCATCTCATGGGAATGAACAGTAAGTTTTGAAGTATACAACTGATATGCTTTTTCAATCTCTAGAAGCGCATCAAGCGTGTCTTCTCTTGTAATCTCTCGTCTCGTAAACGCATCGAAGATACTAATAACAGAAGGTAACTCGCACAAAAGGCCGTTACATAAATCTTCGACACCGTGTCCGTTCTCAACTCGATAAGAACCGACCCGCAACAATTCAAGTCCGTATCGTACTGCTTCTTCTTCGCTCTTTCTCCGAGAACCAAAACACTCCGCTATCCGCTCCAGGTATCTTTGGACCCCTTCTAGTTCCCGCACTTCTACCATGATAAGACAATAAAATAACCTTATTTAAAGATAACGTTTAAAAACTCATGCTTGTTTTTTATCAATAGCCTCAATAGTATAGTGGTTCAGTACACTGCCCTGTCGCGGCGGAGACCCGGGTTCGATTCCCGGTTGGGGCGTAATCCATCAAATGGTTATTATATTTCCCAAATATATAGTATATTGCAGTATATATTTATAATAGGAGAGATCACCTGTTCACTACATGTGTGAAGATTAAGATGAGTAGAAAATATTCATTAATTCTAATAGTTGAAATTGATACTACAAAAGTTTTAAAAGTTGTAAGTGCTTGGAATACGGATAGAAAATGGCAAGAAAAATTAAAACAATAGATTATGACGCAGAGAACGATATCTTCTTTATATCGAACGGCGAGAAGGTAAAAGCATCTTTAGATATCGGAGATTTTATTTTAGATGTAAGCCATGATAATCTAATCTGCGGGATTGAGATAATGGACGCAAGTGAAAATTTAGGTGTATCTAAAGAAGTACTGGGAAATATCCGAAATATGAAAATGTCAGTCACATACAAAACAAACCACGTTTATGTTCTAATTATGATAATTTTCAAAAAAGAGGATAAAGAAGTTAATATCCCAATTCCATTGACAATTGATTTAGGACACAAAGAGCCAAAGAAAGAAGTTTTGGTTTATAATTAGTCATACTCGCTAAATCCGAGGAAAGGTAATAAAAGATAGGCAAAATCAAAGACATCATTAGAAAGAGCAAAGAACTTATATCTCCTTTAACGAAAGCCTAAAGGCTTTCTCTTTCTTTACCAAATTTGCTACCTCTACATCAATACTTCCTTTTACAATTGCCGAACTTAATTTTGGATAGCTGATTGCGGAATATTGATTGTAGAGTCCTTTCGACTTAATTTTATCAATTAAAATTGTTTTATCTTCTGGGTAAACAACTTTTTCATACTCTCTTATCGAACATTTTTTATGAGTTCCGAATAATATTTCAGTATTCTTTTGCCTAGCCAATTCAATAATCCTGTTTTTTATCGCTTCTTCTTTCATTTCTATCTCTTTTTTGAGATTTTCAAGTTTCTCATATTCATCAACTAGTTCGTTATCGTTTGGCAACTTTGTTTATTCCTTAATTCTCTGGATAGAATCTAAGAGCCACATTTGAACATCATCATCTTGCCAAGCTTTAAAGGAATTCAGAATCAGATCCCACATAGTTTAAAAAACATAACCTCCTTAATTACGGTATGAGAATAATTGCGCGTTTTCTCTTATCAACAGTTCTCGTTGTTTGTCTTATTTTATTCACTCTTTCAGTCTCGCTAAATCAATATCTTTATCCTAACATATATATAAATGCGCTAGAGAAAAACAACCTCTATGAGTATTTAGAACAACAAGGCATTGATTCACAGTTAACTTTAACAACATTCACACAAGAGGGCGTTAAACCAACAATTGATCGTGTCCTCTCGGAATTACTCTCATATATCAGGTCTGATACAAACAATCCAGAAGTTATAATACACATTAACTCTACTGCGCTAAGAGTTTTCTTCGAAGATCAAGCAGCCCAGTTGCCCGCGTGCGAGAGAGATGAGGATCCGTTTATTGATGAAAACGTAAGCTGCCGTCCTGCTGATATGAGTGTCTCAGAGTTCCTTAATAGAACATTAGAGAAGCAGAATAGGAGCGATATTCTGAGAAAATCAGAAGTTAATCTTCTGGACATTTACGATAAAGAGAAAAACATAGAAAAAGCGAGGTCATATGTGAAAGTCTACTCGATTCTCCTCTATATCCTTCCGTTAATATCCCTTGTTATTATCCTAACGTTTTGGCTTATCTCTAAAAAAGAGATTCGCTCAACACTTCGCTGGCTGTCTATCCCATTTATACTCACTGCATTCGCTATATTCGCAATCTATCTTTCTCTCTTTAGAACAATGCAGACAGAGGTGTATCAGTTAGAAGGAATCACACCTCCATTTGATTCTTTTATAATCGATCTATTCACTCCATTTACCACTTCGCTCTTAATCTATGGAATTATTTTATTTTCTATTGCGCTTCTCTTGCTTATTCTTTCATTTATCATTAAAAAAAGAGAAGTCGTTCAACGAGCATGAAAAAAAGAGCGTTTGAAAAGAGAGAGCGAGGTTTCTTTATTGCAGCAGGTATACTCCTAGGATCATTACTTCTAGGACTTGCTGTTCTAACACTAGTCAGCGAGACGAATAACAATCTCATCAAAAAAGAAATTATGCTTCCAGTAACATCACAAGAAACCGGAGATGTTCGTGTCGCTTTTATCGGAGATCAAGGTTTGACTGAAGATGCAAAGGAGGTACTGGAACTTATCAAGGAAGAAGGAACTGATATAGTCTTACATCAAGGCGATTTTGATTATAAGGATGATCCTGATTCCTGGGACCAACAAATAAATAAAATTCTTGGAGAAGATTTTCCGTATTTTGCCTCCATTGGAAATCATGATGTTGTAAGATGGGATGACTACCAGAAAAAACTAAAGAGGCGGCTTGAGAACATCGAAGGCGCCTCTTGTACCGGAGATCTTGGTGTACAATCCACATGCACCTACAAAGAAATATTTTTTATCCTTTCCGGCATAGGAACGAAAGGCACTAATCACGTAGATTTTATCAATGAAGAGCTTGGAAAAACGAACGCTACCTGGAAAATTTGCTCTTGGCATAAGAATCATAATCTTATGCAAGTTGGTAACAAAAATCCTGAAGTACCCCTAGCTGCATACGATGCCTGTCGTAGAGGTGGCGCAATTGTGGTGAGCGGACATGATCATAGTTACAGTAGAACACATCTCATTTCTGATTTTGAGAATCAGATTGTTGCTTCTAGAGAATACCCTCTAGAGATCACAAATGGAAAAACAATTGCTGTTGTTTCTGGTTTAGGCGGTTTAAGTGCTTACGATCAGGTTGATAGCTTAGCGGCAAAAGAGTGGTGGGCAGTTGTCTACACAAAACAGCAGGATGCAGAATTCGGTGCACTCTTTTGTACATTCTATAATAAAGAACAAAAATCCTTAGCCTCCTGCTACTTTAAGACCATCAGCGGAAAAATCATTGACAGATTTGATCTTGTTAGGGTTCTTTAGTTTTTTCTTCAAATATTCGAAAAACACAGGTATAAACGAAGTTACCACAATTAAAATAATAAAAAGACTAAGATTTTTTTGTACAAAAGGGATACCACCAAAGAAATAGCCACCAAATAAAAACAAACTAACCCATGCAATACCTCCGATAACATTATATGTGAAGAAACGGCTATACTCCATTTTTCCAACTCCCGCGACAAATGGAGCAAATGTTCTCACGATTGGCATAAATCTAGCTATGATAATTGTCTTTCCTCCATGCTTCCGATAAAACTCCTTAGTTCTCTCGATATGTTCTTGCTTCACAAATCTGCTCTTTGTAAACACCCTCTCTCCAAAAAAGCTCCCAACCCAGTAGTTTAGAGAATCACCTACAATTGCCGCCAGAGATAAAAGAACAAACAAAAAACCAATATTCAAAACGCCTTGCGCAGCAAATGTCCCCAATACGAATAACAAGGAATCTCCAGGTAAGATTGGCGCAATAACTAATCCTGTCTCGCCAAGTATTATCAAAAAAACAACAAGATAAACAAAAATTCCGAATTGTTGAATGATGCTTGCGACATGAGCATCAATATGAACAATAAAATCGATCAGCGCTGTAACAAATACCATAACACTATAGAAAAAACGAGCTATATAAATACATCTCTCTCAAAATAAATCATCTGATAAAAGTGATGACAAATCAGCAACAAACTTTATATAGGAAAGTTGTATATTCTATGTATGAAAAAGAGGATGGTGAAGAGTGCGTTATTAGCAGTATGTGTAATCATGTTTACACCATTGGTGGTTGCTCTTGTACCATCGAAAGTAATTGATCTAGATTTTGTTAATCATATCCAAGCAGATTTTCCAGAGCAGGATGTCTTTGTGACAATGGATGAAAACAAACCAATGGAGGTCATGCGCGTTCTTCCTACAGATGCCTCAAAATCAGAGGTACTGAATAAAAAGATTTTTGCAACAGCGAGAGAAACAGAGCACGATCCGTTTCAGCTTGGTTCAAATCCACTTGGCCCATATAAAAAAGGGAAGGCGTTGAATAGAACACTTCGTCAATGGCTTGCAGCAACGGGAAGTGGGACGTATACTATTATGGGGGAAGAAGCAGAATTAATGCTATCCTTCAGAAATCTTGTTCCGAACGGACTATACACTGTCTGGTGTTCGCGTCTGACTTTCCCTCCGCATTTCAAGGTTGTGGACAAACCCTGTGGTCCAGCTGATGGCGGAGAGAATGTATTCATGGCAGATACGAATGGAAACGGGAGGTTTAATCTTAAGTTAAAACCACTGCCAATGAGCACCGAGAAAACAGCAACAGTTATCGCGCTTGCCTATCATAGCGATGGCAAATCTCATGGAGCAAGCCCCGGTAATTTTGGTCTAAATAGCCATGTTCATATCTTCTCACTACTCCCGACAATTGATCAAGAGCAGTGCATGCGAGAAGCAGTTGATATGCGCGAAGACATGCTGATTGATGCACTCCATGATTATCATGATGCACTAGTAATGGCGCTCGAGAACAGAAGAACAGCACTCATGATGGCATGGGAGAGCGAAAATATGATAAACAGAATGATGAAAATAAAAAACGCGTGGATGGAATATAGTAAAGCGCGGATGATCGTAAAGAAGGCGCTTCAGGAAGCAGAACAGCATGCGTGGCATCATTACACAATGCATAGAGACATGTGTGTGATAAAAGCCAGCGAAGATCCAACCCTTCAGGATGTTGGAACACCGATTCTCTAATCAAATGGGACTGCCCGGATTCGCACCGGGGTCGCCAGCACCCCATGCTGGAAGGCTAACTAAACTACCCCACAGCCCCACGAGAGATTACCTAAAAAGTGAAGACTTCCAATTTTTTATAAGAAAGAAACATTTATAAACAATTGTTATAATATTATAACATATGTTAGAAAAATATAACAGATATAATGTATTGAAATTGTTCTTTGATTATCCAACTGAAAGTTTTAGATTGAGAGAGATTTCAAGATTAACAAAAATATCTCCACCCTCTGTAATGATTTATCTTAAGGAATTTGAAAGAGAAGATCTAATAAAAAAACAAACAAAAAGAGACATTCCCTTCTACAGCGCCATGAGAGACAATACTAATTTTGTATTATACAAAAAGATCAGCATTATTTTTGAATTAAATAAATCTGGTTTAATAGATTATTTGTGGGATAAAATATCTCCCAAAGCGATTGTCCTTTATGGGAGCTTTGCAAGAGGAGAATCTATAGAAAATTCAGATATCGATCTATTCATCTTGGGAAAAGAGGAGAAGATAGAAATTACTGGATTTGAAAAAAAATTGGGCAAAAAAACACATCTATTATTTAAAGAATCTTTGAAAGAGGCCCCAAATGAGTTAAAAAACAACATTTTAAATGGAGTAATCATCAAGGGATACTTGAAAGTATTTTAAAATGATAATAAGGACAACACCCGATAAAGAAAAGGCAAAATCAATTTTACAATTAATAAGAGAAAGAGAAGATTTTGTTTCTACAATTGATCATGAAAAATTTCCTACAAATGCTTCTGAAAACTATTATGAAATAATCAAAGAGTTAGCCAACGCCCTATTGCTTTTAGACGGATTAAAAACAACAGGCGAATATGCTCATAAAGATTTAATAGATTATCTAATTAACTATAAAGAATTTACAGAATCGGATATTTTATTCATGAATGATCTGAGAATAAAAAGAAACAATAGCGTATATGATGGTAAAAAGATTGACCCAATTTATTTGATACATAATAAGAATAGAATTTTAAGATTAATTGAAAAATTAGAGAAAATAACTAAAAAGAGATTGTGATGTTGACTAGTATCCCCAGATACAAAAACACCAGAAAGGTTTTTATTCCTATCTTCTATACAAACAGAATGGTTGCAGAATCTATTAAGAATTTTATAAAGCTAGTAGATGTTTCTACTGAAGATAGAGAACTTGCTCAGAGAATCCTCGAAGATTATCCTGGTAAGATAAAAGGAGATCAATATCAAGTTGACACAAGCGAACCAGACAAAAACCCTCTTTATTGCTTTTATAATCTAGACAGAAAAGAGATAATCAGATTCTTAAGAAAAGACCACAAATCAAGAAGTTATGATATCAGAGATAGCTTTAGTGGAGAATTTTTACACAATTCTGAATAAAGCTCTTGTCTTATATTAAACGTCACACACTATCCTAAATAGACAGCTCTCAGGTAAATTGCTCTTGTGTCTCTGTATTATGCAGAAGGAAAACAAAGTCTTTAATACCAAGGTTGTTATAAAAAGAGATGAAAAAAGAGAGGAAGTGGCTTCGCTTACTTATAGGAATAGAATTTTTTCTTATAATCATGTTTGTTATCTTGCTCATGTTTCGCACCGATATAGAAAAATTATTTTCGAGGCCTTACTTTGCACCTGTTGCTAGTTGCGCAGATGGAATTGATAATGACGGAGATACTTATGTCGATGCTGTTGATATCGACTGTTCTATTGGTAGCAGCACAGGATCAGATACAAAATATGATTCAACAAAAACAGAATCAGGAACAAGCGGAAAGGCCAGTTGCAATCCATCACCAGATCCTACTAATCTTGTTCTTAATAACCACATGGAATGTGATCGCGATAACAATAATCAACCAGACAACTGGATAGCAAATGGTGCTGATATCTACCATTACTTGACCTGGGTAGACGATCCTATAAGGTGTTATACTAATCCGACACCAAAATTATGCAGTTCAATAAATCAGCTCTTGAGTTCTGGGTCTTCTGTTAGCTTTGTTGAAGGATTCGATCTTGGTTACCTCAGCTATGCAGTAATTGGAGAAGGAAGTTCTGCTAGACTAGTTCAAATTAATGGTATTGGTGACGGAAGCACCATTAATGAAAGATCTACATTTATAGATGTTCTTACCAGAGAGCAATTTGTTTTTGTAACAGGAATTGATAATAAGGCATCTAAGATAATAGATGGTATTCCTTATTATGTTCTTGTAACAACAAAATCAGGATCTCCGCGATCTCTAAAAATTACATGGGGCGCAGGTGCAACTTATGACAATAGCGGAGCTGTAATAAGTAACTATAATCCAGAAAGAAACAAGGTGCTAAAAAGCGAATTTTCGTCTGCACCAACACAGACAAATTCATTCGGATGGAAATACGAAATAACAGCAAAACCAGATACTTGGTACGAATTCTCTGCAGATATTGCTACAGAAGGTATCGAACCAGTTATTCTAGCAGATAATTCTATAGATAACCAAAATACGAAATCTATTGGTGTAGCGATCTCTCCACAAAACGCAGAGGGAAGAACAATACGAAACAGAGAAGGATATATCCTTTCAACTGGCGCAAAACTGATTGATTGGGATGAGAATAGTTGGACATATAGGACTTATCAAAAACGCGGCGTTGAGACATGGAGACATGGTCGTGTTTCTATAAAAACGCCTCCAGATACGGCAAAGATTGTTATTCACACATACAACTTCCCAAACGGTAAAGTTTATCTAGATAAGGTAACACTCCACGAGGCACCAGGGAATATTGATCCTCTTGACATGCCTCGAAAGAGCGGAGTACTTGAGTTTATGCAATATAAAGGACGCACGTTCTTCCCAATTGTAATGCATGGCACGCCCAGTGATAACGGCCTTGATCTTGATTTAACAAAAGTAAAAGCAGAGGGTTTCAACACAGTCGCAGTAGGAAGCTATCGAGACTATAGCATACAGCAAATCCAGCAATTACTCATAGACAAAGATCTTGCTACAACGATAGGACTACCAAATATCCCTGCAGATAGATGGAAGAATGATCCCTCGCACACTGTTGATTATATTAATGTAAAATACGCAAAAGACAAAATAGATATGTGGTATAACTTTCAAAACCTTCTATATTTCTCTGGCCCAGATGAGATAACATGCAAACCAGATCGAGGAGCATTTATACCAGACTTAAAGGTATATGAGTCTATTTTTAATTACATAAAGGCTAAAAATCCTAATGCAAAGATACACTACAACTATTGCGGATATGATTATGCATATACAGGATTGCATGATGATCTTACACAATACTACTATCCACACACAGACTTTGTTAGCCATACACAAAATCTAAATCTCGCCTATGCGACAACAGGTACCATCCCAGCTACCCCTATTTTACCAGATATAGGAAAGACTGTTCGGAAAGGAATCCAATCATCCTATGCTTCAGGAGCATACAAGCCACACCTAGCGTATGGCGTTGGTGTTTATTGGTGGTCTGATTGGGATGGAAAAGGTAGTTCTTATCTGCCATATAATCTTCAGCGCTTTCTGGTATGGGATCAGATTATCAATGGAGCAGTTGGTGTCTACTGGTTTGGCATGTACAATATGAACTTACAAAGTATTTATTATTTATACCATTACAACCAAATAACAACACAGGCAAAAGAATTTAATGGCCTCTATGATGTTCTTTTAGAACCTTATTTCTATGGTGAGTGGAGCATCTCAGATTCTAGAATAGATGTGATGATGAAAAAGCATAATAATAAGATCTATCTTTTTACAGCAAGTACGCACCAGAGTGATCTATACAATGTAGAAATAAAACTCACCGATAACTATAATATTGTCTCTATAAAAGTCCTGAATGAGAAACAAGACAGTACATTAAAACTTGGAGAAACTCGTACGATCCAACCTCTAAACACCTTTACATTCAGAGACGATTTTGCAATACAGCGCGCAGAAATAAATTCTCAATCTTCGAATGAACCAAATGCACCCGGCTATGCGGTCCATCTCTACGAGATTGAAGTTAAAGAGATCTGTAACGACGGCAAGGATAATGATGGAAATGGCCATATCGATGATGGAGTCTCCTGTCAGTGTAGCGACACAGACACTGACAGTTATGATAGCTGCGCTCCAGGAACGAGTGGTGACGACGGAAAGGCGAAGGATTGTAATGATAACAATGTACTTGTGAATCCTGGGGCTAGTGAGATATGTAATGGAATTGACGATGATTGTGATGGTAGTGGCGATGAAGGGAACCTATGTGTCGATAGTACGAATAGGTGCTTAGTTGGAAGCTGCACTATTCTCGGAGAGTGTAAATACGATGTTTCACAATGTACAACGAGTGGATGCGTTGATGCTGATAGTGATAGTATGTTCGATTATTCAACGAGTTGTTCATTTGGAAAAGATATTTGTGTTCTAAACAAGGCGAATATACTACAGAGTGATTTTACGAAGTATGTGCCACAAGGAACGCAGTATAGTGTGAATTGGGATACCAATGTGGGGAGCGATCCTAGAAGTTTAAGCGGCGTAGTTGTTGAATTAAGCGGCGTTGGAAAGATACAATTCCCTGATCCGCTCGATCTTGTTCGCGTCAGGAGCGATAATGGTTGTTTTGATCGTGTTAATTTTGATATGGTAACAAGCATAAGTCAGAACCGTATCGAATTGAACAGTATTCTTGTTCCGAACATTGATAAAAAAGCCACTCTAACGTTCTATAGTTTGAGTTTCCGAGATCCGAAGATACAGCGAGATGGAATTGATTGTACCGCCTGTCGCGAAGTTAGTTACGCAAATAGGGAGTATGTCGTTGAAGTTCCAGATTTTAGTGTATATACTGTTGTTGAAGGATATGTTGAACCACAACCTGCGCCTGGTGGCGGAGGCGATGGAGGTGGTAGTGGAGGAGGCGGAGGTGGTGGAGGAGGCGGGGGAGGAAGCAGTGGAGGTGGAGTAACGATAACGAGGAAACCCTACCAGAGTAAACCACAATGTTTAGAGCAATGGATTTGTAATCCTTACGAGTCATGTATCAATGGTAAACAACAGCGTACCTGCCTCGAGGTGAATGGTTGCAACACAATTGCGCAAAAGCCATTGCTTGAAAAAGAATGCGTTTCACTAACAACAGAAGATACAGAAAATCCAGAGCAAGAAAAAAGTCCCTCACTCTTCCTTTATATCATTACATTCGTTGTTGCAGGAACAGTTGTTGTTCTTATTGGAATACTAATTATCCTTCTCCGAAGAAGACGCCAATTGCAGGCGAACGTACATCGTACAAGGATGGAAGAGTTAATCCATAAAGCAGAATCGAATGTTCATGATTACAATCATGTTTCCTCATTGTACGATTCGCTGAGAAGAATCTTTCACATGTTCTCTCGTTTTGCAACAAGATCAGAACGTGAGCTATACAGGCAACACATTCTTAATCTCCGTGAGAAAATCATTAGGAGACACGTTAATTAAAAAGTGTTATATTCTCCCATATATGTCACTAACACGAACTATATCTTTCTCGCTAAAGACGCCAAATGAGATCTCAAGTACGTGGACATCTTTTTTATATGCTTCAATCCGATGGATAGTCTTTGGTGGGATAAGAAACTCTGCACCCCTTCGCGCCCGCAATGTCTTTTTTCCAATAGTAATTTTCGCGTAGTTGTCCAATAACTTCCAGAACTCTTTCCGATGATTGTGATATTGCAAACTAAACTTTTGGCGAGGTTTTATAGTCAAGATCTTTACCGTAGATACCTCATTCAGCGTAAATCGTTCAAATCCTCCCCACGGTCTTGTTTCAATATGCTTCTCCATTTTTCATAAAAGAAACAAGTCTTTATATTGCTTTCCCTGTCTGAGAAAAGAATTAGAAAGATATATTTAAATCTCTCTATTGTTTGTTAGAGACATGTTAAGCAAGACCCATCTAGCACTCGGTATTGGCGTTGTGCTCTATTTTCTTCCTCATGTGAAGAATGAGTTCATCTTTATACCAATTGCATTGATAGCCACACTTCTTCCAGACATTGATTCAGCATTCTCTTTCTTTGGGAGAAACAAATTCTCTAGACCGATCCAATGGACGACAAAGCACAGAGGATTTCTTCACACCTATACGTTTTGTATCGTACTATCTGTATTACTCGCGTTTTACTTCCCGATTATCGCCCTGCCTTTCTTTTTAGGCTATTCATTTCACTTAGTCCTAGATAGTTTTACTCCCCACGGAATTCAACCATTTTGGCCACTGAAATACAGATCTACAGGAAGTATAAAAACCGGCGGCTCTGTAGAATCCGCAATCTTCTTTGTCCTAGTTATCGTTGATATCGCCCTTTTGTTTAAATTGTTTATTTAAGAAGATTCAATTGTTTCAAAATTAATTTTTACTGGCACATGAGCAAGTATCTCTTTCGAATCTTTCGCGTTTAATTTAAAATTAAGTATTCCTATCCTGACTATCTCATGCGTATCTTCTTCCCTTCTTACAAAAACATCTTCATTTATATCTTCGCAATAACTTTCTTGAGGAGGATTTGCAATAGTTATCTCTAAGAAATCTCCTTCTTCATCATAATAAATATCAATTGGTCCTTTCATTTTATATCTCTTACAAAATGTGCAGTCCAAACCTATCCGTTTAAATACTACTGGTAGATATTTTTCTCGGTATTTTCTATGTTTTTGATAAGAATAATATCTCCTTAAATTTCCTTTTT
This sequence comes from Candidatus Woesearchaeota archaeon, assembly GCA_964413975.1. Taxonomy (GTDB): domain Archaea; phylum Nanobdellota; class Nanobdellia; order Pacearchaeales; family GW2011-AR1; genus UBA73. Next base: position 10,417 of record CAYPUL010000002.1, on the reverse strand, counting down.
CTTGTAATGTTATCTTTAAAGGTTTTTTTAGTGTCTTTTGTATTTATCGCATCCATCAAGAAATAGCACTTTATTGCTTTATAATATTAACTTCCATTTTAGACCAAAAGTAAGAGTATGGAACTATTCATTGGATGCTCCTGCCGGGATTCGAACCCGGGTCTGCGCCGTTCTCCATGCCGCGATGCGCCAATGCGCCGTGCGGCGAAATAAAAAATGCCTGCCTAGAGTAGGCTAAGGATATTGTCTCAACGACGTAATCCTTGGCGATTCGAGAGGGCACTGTCCTTGGCCTCTAGACTACAGGAGCCTAGTTATTAGGCGAAAGAGAAGTTTAAAAACTATGCTATACCTTACTCAAATCACCACCATAATTTTTATATAATACACTGAATATCTAACATGATGAATCTAGTAAAACACATAAGAGAAAAAGCGCTAGTAGGTCTAGCCTTATTAGTAACTGGTTGTCCGTTTGCAGAAGCTCCAACTAGTTCTGAGTACAACCAACCAACGCCACAGTATTCCTCGCCAGTTTATAATCCACCTTCGCCCACTGTCTACAATCCGCCACAACCCACACAACCACCACCACAACCCCCGAATACTATAAATCGTCATAGCACTACAGGTATTAACGGTTTAAACACTGTTGATCAGATAGAAAACCATCCCCGTGTAGCAAGTGCCATAAGAGAATTTGAGGATTTTGGTTACAACTTTGCTTTATTCAGCGAACCAGCCATTAATCCACCAAACATTGAAGGTAGTTACAGAATTACAGGAGAGACAGTAACTCCTTACAGCGGAGACATCATTCCTGGAGGCTTCCATTGGAATAATCAGACCTATGATAATCACATCCGAACAGACTTTTCTCAGTTTTTTGGAGGACTTGAGCATCGGGGAGTAAGTTCTCTTGGAGAAATAATCCGCGGCAACGGAAACGGATTTACCGTATATTCAATAATCAATGTCTCAGAAAATAACGGTTGTGATTTTACAGTAGCTGTTATAATGTCTGGAGAAATTACAGCATCAAGAAACCTAATAACAGGACTTTATTGTAGTGCAGTGCTAGAGCAAGATCCTATATGCGAAGCAATGGACAGTGCAGGAACCTTTGTGTTAGAGCGACGGTAAATTTGAAAAGATTCAAAAAGGAAAGTATTATATACCAAGTTCAAGAGGACAGGTTGTTATACCTATAGATATGCGTAGATGTGGGACAGGATTGGCTAATCCCTTTTTCTATTGTTATATAAAGTGAATACTTGAATAATATTATCTATATTACCTAAGTAAAGTAGAACTCTTTGCTTTACCTTGTCTTCTATTGATTCTCAGCAAGGCCTTTTCGCTGTCGAATCTTTCGGATAACCTCTGCTTGCGATTCAGAGGGCATCTTCTGAAATTCTTGATCCATGAGGCTAGAAACACCACGACCTTCAGTTGCAGAACGCAAATCATTGCTCCACCCAATCATCTCTGCAACAGGAATCTTTGCTTTGATAAAGACATTATTTCCTTCTTGTTGTACGTCAATAAGCGAACCACGCTTACTCGCAATTAAAGAGGTTACTGCACCCATAAAATCTATTGGTACCTCAATAAGATGTGTTTGTATCGGTTCAAACATAACTGCCCCTCCAGATTTCATCGTCTCAAACATTCCTTGTCGTACTGCCGGATAAATCTGTGCAGGACCACGGTGCATGTGATCAACGTGGATCTTTACGTCATGGAGAATAAACTTCGTTTTCATCATGGGTTCTTTTGCGAGAGGGCCTCCATTAATAACCAGCCTCCAACCATCCATAACTGAATCAATGATCTCTCCTAAAAGAACAATACCCCGTGTTCGATCCTGGAAGACATTGCCTTTGTAGATCTCTCTATACTGACGAGCTTCATCGTTATCAATATCAAGAGCTGATAATTTATTCCAAGTCTGCTCTGCTCTTTTTTTCAGTCGCTCTTCAGGAAGATCTCCCCGCTCAATTGCATTGGAAACCTCTTCTTCCAAAGGCTCAATTGAAAAGAAGAAAATATTGTGTCCATTTGGTGTTCGTACTTCTATTTCCCTGCTAGGTTTCGCAACTGATTCTCTGTAGACAACAATAGGAGGACCAGTTTTAACCACGAGTCCTTTTTCCGTCTTAATACGACCTTCAATAATTTCTAAATGAAGTTCACCCATTCCTGAGATTAGATTTTCTCCTGTTTCTTCATTAATCTCAACCCTTATACTGGGATCTTCCTTTGCTACCTTCCGCAAAACTTCAATAAGCTTGGGGAGATCTGCAGAGCGAACCACCTCAATTGATTTTGTAATAACTGGCTGAAATATGTGTTTGATTTCCTCGAAAGGAGTTTGTTCTCCGAGCGTAATTGTGTCACCAACATCAACATTAAGTCCAGTAATAGCAAGAACATTCCCCGCAGGGACGCGTTCTAACTGTTCTGGTTTTATACCATTGTATACAAGTACTTGTTGAATCCTCCCTCTCCTTTTAGCGAGATTCGCATATACCTCAATACCATTCACTATAGTTCCCGAGTACAAACGACCTGCTGCAACCTCCTTACCTGACTTAGGATCAATAACTATTTTTGTAACGATAAATGCAATCTCGCCTTCTTTGTTACAGCGTACAAGATCTTGACCAAATACACTATCCATATCTCCTCGCCAGATCTTAGGGATCCGGTAGTTCTGAGCTTTGATTGGACTCGGAAGGTGCTTCACGGCAATATCTAAAATAACCTCATAGAGTGGCGCGTTTTTCCAAACCCATTCTTTTCGTTGCTCTTCAGCCATTTCGTACAGTTTATACACATCTTTAAAGCTAACTCCTTTCTTTTTCATAAAAGGTACTGATAAAGCCCAGTTCTCCCGTGCAGATCCAAATGCAACACTCCCATTTTCAACACTTACCTTCCATTTCTCCTTATATTCCGGCTCAGCGATTTGCATAATCAAATTGTTAAAATTATTAATCAAGGTTAGAAATCGTTCCTGTATCTGCTCAGGACCAAGTTTCAACTCTTTAATCAAACGATCTACTTTATTAATGAATAATACAGGTTTTACACGCTCTCGCAGCGCCTGTTTAAGAACAGTTTCTGTTTGTGGCATGATTCCTTCAACAGCACAGACTAGCACAAACGTGCCATCAATCGCTCTCATTGCTCTAGTTACATTTCCCCCAAAATCAACATGTCCAGGAGTATCAATGAGATTGATCAGATATTCCTCATCTTGATAGGTGTGAACCATAGATACGTTTGCAGCATCGACCGTCATTAATCGCTCTTGTTCATCAGCATGCTGCCATGTTGCCATCCCAGCTTCGAGATCACCGGCGCTCTTTGCCGCCATCATCCCTGCTGCTGCGAGCAAGTTGTCAGTGAATGCAGTATTATGTATCACCATTCCCTCTGCAATGAAGTTATGGTTTTCAGGGATAGTAAAGTCATAAACAACCTCTTCAAATCCAGATTCTATCTTACTTACTTCGATATAAGCCAATTCATCAGCAGAATAATCTTTCATCCTTTTATTGTCCGTATCCAATTTCCTAGCACAAACAACCCTATCTCCGATTCTTAAATCCCTTGCTTCCACATCAACAAAACCATCTCTAAAAACGACATACTTATGTTCGAGAGTAGTAGAGATCTCAAACCCATTTCTCAATCTAGTCTTAATCATATTCCCCCCCTTTAATCTCCACACGTATTGTATAATCTTTTTTTCTATACTTCCAGTACCCTTATTAAGAGAGAAGATAGTAATTGGCTCTTTGGGAACGTAAACACTCCGGTCTTCATTTTCCTCATAAATCTTTCCATCCTTACTAGCCCTCTCAAAAATATCCTTTGCTAATCGGACGCTTCCGTCTGCGAGCATTATACGAGAGTCTCCACTAATACACTTGCCGTGATGTATATGGGCGCTTGTAGCTACGTTTCGTATATTTTCCTGCTTCGATATCAATCGCTCTATCTTCTCAAGACTTGTTTCTTTCTCGACCATATTCGTTTGATAAAATCTGCCGTTTATCCTCACAAAACCATCTAAACGGAGAATAATCTCTTGAAATAGAATAGGTTTTTAAAACTTTATATCTCTAGCCCTCTTCTTTATAGAGGGTAGTTTCACGAGTCGCTTCCATAAGAAAACCATAATCTTAATCGCGGCGGATGAATATTTGTTCTCGAGTAGAATGTACGAAATTGCCCACTGTTCTCGTTGCGTGGTTCAAGAGTAATATGTAGGCCATGATTCTCAAGTGGGTCTTCCATCCAATGACTCACTATCTTTTTCCCTTCATTGACTCGACTCCTATATTGTAAATTAGTAATATCCCAAACCATTCTCTCTAGAAATCTATGCTCTCTATGACTATATGGCTGAGTACCGCCCATAAGACTATAATCATCTAAAGAATAACACCAGGGTATCCAGAGGTATCGAAGATTTCCTTCATTCCATTCAGATCTAACAGCATGAATACTTGAGAAAATCGTTCCTTCACTCTGCAACCATGCAATATTCTTTCCATCAATCGTACTAAAATCGCGCGTCAACGTAAGCACAATATCTGCTCTTTTAATACGAGTTGATCTATATTTTGCGAGTTCATATCCAGGAAATACTACATAAATATCGCTCGTTCCCCACTGATCATGCTTATATGAAAGTCTAAGATATGAAGAATCTTCTCTATAAAGACCATCACACTCTTCAAGGTTAGAAACAGATCCATTTGCTGAAGCACTAAGGATAACATTGGGCGCAGCAGGTAATTTCTGAGAGGTTGTTCGCGTATCGAACACACCAACCTCTCTCTCAGGAAAGGAAGGCATAACACCACTAACATTTTCAAGTCTAGTTTCTTCTTTCCTTGACAAAGAACAACCGGAGAGAAATGCTCCGATAATACCCAGAGCCACTCGCCGATTCATGGGAGAATAAAAGCGATACTCTATTTAAGGATTACCGTGCTGAGTCAGCTTGTTTCTCAGCCTCATTCTTTTTGGAGACCGAATAACTCTCCATGTTATTCTCAGAAGCCTTAATAATCTCATCTGCAAGAGATTCCGCCATTTTCTTTTTCTTTCCAAAACTTCGTTGATGTGCTCCTTGCACAATCCACCTTACAGCTAGGTCAATTCTTCTCAATGGGCTAGAGTCAACCGCTTGTGGATAACGCGCTCCAGCATGCTCGATAACAGTTATCTCATCTCGCGGCGACCCGTTCATAATCGCATCTGCCAAAACCTGCAACGGATTCTTTTTTGTTTTCTGTTCAATAATCTGTATTGCGGCAAGTACTGTATTCATATTCTTTGTGTACTTTCCTGATGACCAACTAGTAATAATCCTGTGTTTCTTCCCAACATGACCTGGCGTTGCAATTCGATTTGCTATTCTTTCTAGGATGTTTACATTCATCTTCCCAAACCGTACAATGTTCCGTCCGTATGATTTAAGGAGTAATCGGGATTGCATATTAAGGTAAGGCTTTAACGCAATGTCTCTTACTTCTATTTCTGCACTCCGATAGCGATCAAATAAGTAGAATTGCTCCTCTTCTTTCTGTTCTACTTTCTGCTCATTCATTAGCGTCTTCCTTTCTCGATCTTGCCGCTGACAAGGAGCGGAAGAGGTTGGTCATTTACTTTGATAACTTGGAATCTTATTCCCCTGATATCCCCCTTTGATCTACCTTGCTTTCCCCCAATCCGTTCAATGATAACCTCATCATGTTCGTCAATAAATTTCTGTGCAAGATTCCCAGGAATAAATGCACCTACCGAAACAGCATTCTTAATCAGCTGTACCTTACAACATTTCCGCATTGCCGAGTTCGGCTGAGCTGCTTCCTTCTGAAACTTCTCAATAACAATGCCTTTCGCTTGAGATGATCTACCTAAAGGATCTGATCGTATCTTGAGCTTTTTCATTCGCGAAATGTATAACTTATCACACCAGCGTGATTTCTTTCTTCTTTTCATCAACTGACGCGCATTCATCAATCCCATCACTCAATGCAGAACTTACACTTTTTAAACTTTTAGTATACTTCTAAACTATTTTCAGATCTAAGCCCAAATATTCCTGGACAATCTTCCGTAGCTCATCATAACGGCGCTTGTCTCTTCCGATAAGCATCGCTTTTGTTTGTATATTCCCTGCAGTAATCGTTAAGACATTTTCATCGATAGATACAGTTTTTACACTCCTCGGTACTATAACGTCTTCAATAAAACGACGAATGTCATTGACACCTTCCACTTCACCGATTATTTTAATCTTTTTCCCAATCTGTTGTTGCAAGGTTAGAACATGCACCGCAGCCCGCCCTATTGCTCTAGACACATCACGACGATTGACAACGAAGATGACAGTGTCATTGTAGATGAAACATCTGCTAGTCTTTACTCTGGAGGTCCTATCAAGGAGATTTAGGTACCGCATTGTTTGCATATCAATGGTAGTCATTTTTACGAAAACTCTACGATCTCATCGTTTATCATTCTTTTCCTTACGAGTATATAAATGTATGCTTCGTCCTCGGCTTTTTATCAAGAAGTATGAATGAAAATGGCAACTATATAAATATCATATCCCCTTAAATAATGAATCATGATCGTGTTGAACATTAATCCAATAATCTTTCGAGTAGGCTCTTTCCAACTGACGTATTATTCGCTAGTATATATCCTTGCACTAATTATGTTATTTATCATTCTAAGAAAATCTGCTCGTAGAAAAGAACTCGAGCTGAATGAGTCAGCTATTTACAATTTTTTGATTAGTGGTATTCTAGGAACAATCATCGGCGCGCGCATTTTTCATATTCTCTTCTGGGATTTCTCCTACTTCTCTGCAAATCCAAAAGAAATAATACAAATCTGGCGCGGAGGTCTAAGTTTTCACGGCGGTCTTTTCGGTGCAATTGTTAGTTCTCTTATCTATACTAGAAGAAAGAATATATCATTTCTTAAACTTGCAGATCTATTAATCATCCCAATAACATTCTTTCTTGTGCTAGGGAGAATTGCAAACCTAATCCAGGGAGAGATTATCGGCATACCAACGAATGTTTCTCGGTGTATCAGTTTTCCGAATATTGAAGATTGTCGTCATCCTATCCAGCTTTATGCAGCGTCCGGAAGATTTCTCCTTTTTGTTCTTTTATATAAGATAAAACAAACCAATAGAAAAGACGGTTTCTTATTCTGGATATTTTTATTCTTTATATCGCTTGGTAGATTCGCACTAGATTTTCTCAGAGAAGATATACGCTATGCAGCACTTACACCGGGTCAATGGCTGAGTGTCCCATTCATAATTGTCGCAGGATACGCACTTCATAAGGTCACTCGTCCTTATCTTTCGAGCTCTTCTGTTTCCTCGCGAGCGGTCCAGTAACCTTAACAAGAAGTCCAGGTAGACCAGTTCCGACTGGAATAGCCTGATTCAAAAGGATATTCTCGATTACCGAGTTCAATTCATCTTTAGCACCTTGAATAGTTGCATTGACAAATTGTTTATCTGGCGTCTCAAAAGTTGCACGAGCTAGAACACTCGCCTTATCAGTAATAATACCCATACGCGTCACCCCTTTAACTACCCCTAATGACGTCATTGCATCGGCAACAAGTTTTAGGTGACGCTCATTTATATCAAGGCCCTGTGTCTCGATAACTTTTTTTATTTCATTGATGATTGTCCGATGTGCCGCTTCTATACCTAAGACGTTCATGACATCATGAATATCGTTTGAGAATACACGCTCACGATCAATTCCTTTTATCTCGATGATCTCTTTTAGATTTGATCCAGTCGCTAAAATAACAAAATCGCGCCCTCGCTTCGAAACAGCAACTTGCGGAACACCCTTGACACCAGACACAACTGTTTCTTTCAGTTTTTCTTTTAATTTATACATCTCTTTAAAGTTAAGATCAGCAACATTTAGAACAATCTTCATGTCATACAGCCGTACTTTAAGTTTCTTATCGGTCAATTTCTCAAGAACGCGCTGCGGACCCGTGTGACTTTGTTTGAGAGCAGCCCCGCGTAATTCAATCTCTATTTTTTTCCCACCGAAATCGAGATTGATTGCGGAGATAACATCTTGCAGTTTTACCTCCTTAATTTTCTCTGCTAAAATACGCGCCTCTTTTTCGTTGTTGTAATCTCGTTCAACGTAGAGTTCCATAATCGGTGTCGATGGCTGCTTTCGTGCATCAAGGATCTCGATAAGACGAGGCAATCCAAGGGTAATCTGCATCTGAGCGACACCTGCATGGTGGAATACGTTTAGAACCATCTGGGTCGATGCTTCACCGAATGATTGTGCAGTGACTACACCAACTGCTTCACCAGGAGCAAGTTTGTCTTCTTTCAAATGAATCTTAGAAACGTCCTTTCCATCATCACCATAGACAAACTGAACAATATTCTCTGAAGCATCTCTAATAGTTCCATCATACTCTGCCTTAAGATCCTGTAGTGCGCTCACTAATCTCCTATAGAGATATCCTGACTTAGGTGTTCGAAGAGCAGTGTCCATGAGGCTATCTCTTCCAGTAATTGCACCAAAGAAGAATTCTGTTGGCTTCAATCCATTAAAGAAAGGCGATTTAATAAATCCTCGTGCTTCCGGACTCAAATCCTGTTCCTTAAAGAAAGAGAGCGTTCTTCGATTATACCCAAAATTGATACGCTGGTTCCAGAGAGACTGCTGACCAACGCAACAACCCATCTGGGTAACATTAAGGATACTCCCACCACTCTCAGATTGAATCATCTTATTGAGATTTCCCTTGGGATCAATATGCTGCTTGACTACCTCACCGACTTCAGTTCTCACTCCATTAAGAATCTGAAGGATCCTTGTCTCGCGTGTTTCCTCAACACTCTTACCAGGAATGGGCTCTAGTGTACCCTTTTCATATGCTTCAATAACAGCCGCTGTTTTCTTTTCTGCCTGGGCAAGAATTTCCTTTGTTATCTCTCTTGCTCGATAAGGAACGTTGAGGTCTTCAAGAGATAGGGTGTATCCTTTGCTCGTTAGATAACTCATTCCAAGATTAAAGGCCTTGTGGATAGTAGATACAGTAACGCCACGATCAAATTCTTTGTCGATTTGCTTTACCATCTCTCCTGTTTCAACACCGAATGTTTTACTGCCGCTTAAAATTGCTGGAACATGTAGGGCAGCACCCTTGGGAAGAATTTGTGCAAATAGTTCTCTACCCTCTAGTTCTTTTTTTCTTAATCCATTAATAATACCAGTCGTGAATAAGAGTTGATTCGCATCCGCCCGATTAACCCTATCTTTTCCTAGGACATAGAGGCCAGTCACAGCATCAGCAACTGTCCCAACGAGATTGGTATTATTCTTTGATGATATGATGTTATTACTAATATTTAAGAGTATCTTTGCTTCAGCGAGTGCTTCTTCTGTCTGTGGACTATGGATGTTTGTTTCATCACCGTCAAAGTCTGCATTATAAGGAGCGGCTGCAGCAGGGTGGATTTGGAATGTTCTCCCTGGGAGAACTCTTACATAGTGAGCCATTAATCCTTGTTTGTGCAAGGTTGGGTGCCGATTGAATAATACAATGTCACCGTCTTTGAGGTGACGCTCAACTTTATAACCAGGCTGTAACTCAGCGACAATCTCCTCTTTTAAATCTGCACTAATCCTCTTCCTACGACCGTCTGGTCGTATGATATAGTTTGCGCCCGGATATTCTTCACCACGAAGGACAAGCGCTTTCATCATTTCAATATTAGTGCTCGTCACTGCTTCAGCAACAGTAACGACGATTGCAATCTCACGTGGTATGCCAACTTCATCAATCTGAAGATAAGGGTCAGCAGAGAGTACTGTTCGAGCAGAATAGTTAACGCGTTTTCCAGCAAGATTATGACGAATACGACCCTCTTTCCCTTTAATTCTCTCAGTAATAGTCTTGAGTGGTTGGCCTGAGCGATGACGTGCGGGAGGAATTCTTGATACATTGTTATCAAAGAATGTTGTCACGTGATATTGTAAAAGATCCCAGAGATCCTCAATAATTACCTCTGGCGCACCCGCATTTAGGTTTTCCCAGAGCCGCTGATTCGCTCTGATAATGTCACTTAATTTGTGCGTGAGATCATCTTCGCTACGCTCGCCTGTTTCTAAGGTAATTGAAGGACGAACAGTAACAGAAGGAACAAGCATGAGCGAGAGCACAGCCCACTCAGGGCGAGCTGTTTTTGGATTAATTAGAATTTTTCGAAGCTCGTCATCCGGTATTGTAACAAGCCGTTCGCGAATTTCAATAGGACTAACTCTCTTCTTTTCGATAAAGAAACTTGTTGGTTTTTCCAATCTAATCTTCCCTA
>CAYPUL010000001.1:47875-52208 GCA_964413975.1 Candidatus Woesearchaeota archaeon | reverse complement strand
CGTTCATCTTCTTCAGTTATGTGTAACTCTTCAAATGAATCCTCAAGAGGAACCGTATTATTTGCTTCAATAGCGATATCAAAACGCGTTGAGATTGCACCAGTTTGCAAAGGTACAGGAACCTCTTTTAAGATACCATAAACACGTATCCGACTCCCAGGCGTAGTACGTTCTTCCATCTGCGGCTCAACTAGATCTTCTTTTAAGAAAGTATTTATTCGTCGTGGTTGTTCGCCACCCTCCAAGGTATCAGGTGATTCTTCCAAGACGAGTCGCTGGGCATCAGTCATCTCCTTAGAAACAAGACGAAATGCACCCTTCCAGTTACAAGAACAACGAGAAGGTTCACGAAACTTTTTATCTATCTGAAGGACAGAGAGAAGTGCGCCACAATTAGGGCACTCAAATTTCGCGTTGACAACCTGAGGTCGAACATCAGAAGATTGTCGAACAATACCTTCTACCCATAACAAACGGTCAAGGTGCTTTGCGCGGATTTCACGAATACGAATAAAATTGCTTTTCGGTAACTCCTGAATTCGAATACGTGCCTTTGAAATAAGACCAAGTTCCTCAAAGGCATTTTCAAGATTTGCAATAGTTTCTTCAGGCGCATCGATAAGAGAGTTCGACAGTTCTGGGGAGAAATCAGCCAGTTGAGGAAAGCGAAGTTGAACAACACCGCTTCCTGAGCGAGCTGACTCACTAAACTCTCGCTTGTATGAATCGAAGAACCTTTTTGCCTCCATAATCAACTCTTCCTGCCCTGATTTTGATTTCACCTCTCCAACCATGACATTCCCATACACTAAAGCTTTAAATGATTTATTGTGCTAACAAAGATAAAAATATCATACAAGTACCACAGAAGAATGACAAGTTATTTTTACGCCGTTTCAATAAGAAACATTATGCAAGTGCGAAGCGCAATATAGCCCCCGCGCCCTTGGTAAGATTGTAAAACTGCGCGCCGTCAGGATGATCCGCTGAAAAAAAAACAACGCGCGCCCCAGTATTCTCAGCTAAGGTCTCAAGAGACTGCGTCTCTCTCTTTGAGAGGTTCGTTGAGAGAAATAGCGTATGAACCGCGCCCCGTTCAAGAGCCTTCGTCACGTTTTCAACACCATAAACAACCATTTCTCTTTTCTTTCCAAGTGTCTCAAAGAACGTAGTAAGGAATCTCTTCTCCTGAATTAACTCTTGTTGAGAAATGTCATCGCTAGATTCTTCAACGAGCAATTCTAGACCATGTTCATCGACATAACCAATATCCTTAATAGCAATTATTTTCTCTTTTAGTTTTGTTACAAGTTCGCCCTCTTGAAGAAATTCTTCTTTAGTGGGAATCGGGCCACCGATAAGGATTCCTCTAAGTTTTGGCATGTCAAAGAATGCCTCTTTCAAGGCATTCGCAACCCTACGGAAGAATTCCTTTGCAAGACCCTCAGTAACGCGATGAAAACGCTGAGAAGACTGACCACCAGCGCGGATCTTACCCGGAACTCCCGAGGTAAGTTTTTGGAGAACTCGAATGTGCTTTCCTTCGAGAAGTCCGACTGTTGCCTGCTGCCGGTCAATGACAAGTAGGCCATAAAGATCACGTACTGCGATCATTTCCTGCAAGGGATCAAGAACAAATACCTGATCACAGCGATAGAGTCTTACCCCAAGAGGTTGCGGTGGTTCGTAGATCCAGAGTTGGATATCCTGAACACCTTCTTTTTCAGACACATTGCCACAGTAGATCGCGACACCGTTGGGCGGTGTTTGTTTATGGTTCTTTAATTCCCGAATAATTCGTTCAAGAGCATCGATAACCGCAGTACGCGTTTGTTTTGACTTTATATTTGCCGCAGTTGATTTTTCTGCTTCCAATTGACGAACAACAGCGTTAATATTGAAACCAGCAGGAACAAGAACGCTAACAAGTTCAGTATGCCGACCACGAATACTACCAAGTAACTCAAGCAATTCCACAAGCCGTTGTTTTTCTTTTCCTTCTATCTTCTTCTCATCCATGCCCAGAAAAAAAGAAGCAGCTTAATAAAACTTTAGACGAACAGAACGTATTTAAAGCAGCGCTTTTAAAGGGACGTATGGAACAACGGTTCTTCCTAAAGACATATACGCAACATCGGCATGTAGTTGCTGTATGCGATGCGAATCTACTCGGAAAAAAATTTGAAGAAGGAAAACAACAGCTTGATGTACGCGAGAGTTTTTATAAGGGGGAAGAAGTATCCTCGAAACAGCTCGGAAACATACTAAAACATGAAGCTAACGAAGATGCTACATTTAATATTGTCGGAAAAGATGCGGTACAAATCGCGCTTGAGGCAGGAATTATCCCAAAAGGAAACATAGGACACGTACAAGGAATTCCCTTTGCATTAGTATTGCTATAACCAAGCCGATAGCTTAAAAAGGGAATTCACGAATGAATAAGATGGAGCAAGTGTATATACACAAGACCAAAACCATAAAGAAGAAAAAGCAAGAGCTCGAGAAGAGATTGAATGTTCATATTGATATAAACAGAGGGCAGGTCAGCTTTGAAGGATCGCCAGTAGACGAGTATGGAGCCGCATTAGTATTTGAAGCAATTGCATTTGGGTTCTCTATTCAAAAAGCACTCTTATTGTTGGAAGAAGATTATCAGTTCCGAAAAATACATATTCGCGATTATACACGGAGGAAGAATCTACGAGATGTCCTTGCGCGCATTGTAGGAACAAAAGGAAAGACAAGAAGGACAGTTGAAACAATCTCAGGATGTTTTCTCATTATTCATGACCATGATGTTGGAATTATCGGAGAGAGCGAGTCAATCGAAAATGCAGTTACCGCTATTACCCGCATTATCAAAGGATCAAAACAAGCGAATATGTACAAGTACTTAGAAAGAATGAATCGAATACGGAATAAAAACTATATATAAGTAAGCAATGGCTAATTATGTTGTCCCTTATAGGGAGTTATAATAGAAAGCTTTAAATAGTAGTTCTGTATTAAAAATAAACATGGTAGAAAAAAATATCCCAGTAATAAGAGAACCACCCCTAAAGGAGATTTTAAGAGTAAATCAAAGAGGATTTGGTTATATAAATCCAGAAGTTGACAGATCATACATAGAGACCATAAGTTTAGGTAAATGTGTGGGTGTTTATGTAAGAGATGTTAATAGACAACTACAAGCACTAGCTCACATAGATGATGCAAATTATTTGGGACATCATTTGGGATACAGAAACCAAACTCATAATTTCTTAGAATATCTAAAATACGGGCAGCGTACAAACGAAATTTTTGATAGTGTTCTTGTTCTAAGAAGCGAACAAGCAGATAAAAAGGGAATTGACGAAATCTATTCAACTTTGAAAATGAGAGGTCATAGAGGAACTGAGATTATTGATGGTGGCCATTCCATAAAGGTGATATTCGATAAAAACGGAAACATGTATTGGCTTGATCCAGAAACAATTAAAGCCGAAGAAAGAAGCGATGACGAATGGAAACTGTTTGGTTTAGAAATAATGACGCGCGATGGATTAAAATGTGAAAACACAGGAAAAATTGTAGGAAGAGCTGTAAGTCATCCTAAATATTATACGGAAAAAATATTAGATGGAAAAACATTTACATTTGGGGGGCACCCTTATTAGCCATAAAGTTAGGCAACTATTTATCTACAGCCCGATATCAGTATCTACGCAACTGGCCTCTAACCATCTGGTTCATCATCTAGTCCGTTCCATAAAACCTTCAGCTCAAGCACCAATGTTTTCTTGAAAAGATAGCTTTGTATTTTTCCTTTTCTTGTCAACTGCCATAAATTGAACAGCAATCCTGCCAGAACAAAGGATTTCGTCACCCACTCAAACTCCCACATCGATACTCCAACGATGTGATTTCCTCTTTCATATTTATTTACAAAGTTTTGATAGCTCTCGCTAAATTTTGTTTGTGTTTCCATTCTTTCTCCTATGCGAAGCGCGTTGTCGTGCTCCGCAAAGTTTATTAGAACTCGAATACAACTACCACTAATCTAGATGGTCCGATGAGCTAAAATCGAGCTCGCTGATTCATATCCATTCTAGTAGAAAAAGATTCGCTACAGCTTCAAAGCTGTAGATAGCTTACGCCAATTCTAAAACATCTTCAGTATCTACTTACGTAGATACTGATATAAAGTAATGTTTAAATAACGTTTTTCTCTTGACGTGTTAAGTCCCGGTAGCTCAGCTGGCAGAGCACATGGCTGTTAACCATGGGGTCAGAGGTTCGAGTCCTCTCCGGGACGTTATTTTTTTGATCTACCAGAAACATTTCTTAG
>CAYPUL010000001.1:0-47865 GCA_964413975.1 Candidatus Woesearchaeota archaeon | reverse complement strand
TTCGGGACGTTTTCTCGACAAGCCTTATAAAGCTAAAGCACGTTAAGAGAGCATGAAAAAAAGAGTGTCCTTCCAAAGAGCCGAGTTCATACTAGCAGTTATTATCGCTGCTCTTTTATTAGGATCCTTGTTTTCTGAACAGTACTTACACGCGCCACCATTGTTCACAACACTATTAATCCTAGCTTTTGTTGGATTACGTATCTATGATATGCGTCGCATCGGCGGAAGCATTTTTGAAGACTACACAGCACTCGCGATTATTGTTACTTTTGGTATCATCAATCTCATCTTAAGAGAACAGATAAATTCGATTATCATTATGGTTATAGTCTTTGTAATGATATACTCGGTTGGATTGATTCCCTGGATTGATCATCTATTGAAATCAAAGAGAGTTGTAGTATTTATTATAAGTTACGGGTTTTTTGTGACTATGATCATTCTTTTATTCGCTGGAGCATACTATGCGAACCATACACAATTCTTGTATCTAAGCAAACCAACAACAATATCCTTCCCTGACTCACTCTATTATAGCGCAATTACCTTTACGACAGTCGGGTATGGCGACTTCACTCCGATAAGGACAAACAAGTTTATAGCGGCGCTTGAAGCGATGACAGCTATCTTACTAAATATCGCATTTATCGGTTATATCCTTGCATCGCAGCGATTCCGGAGTATATAATATCAAGATCTCCAAAAGAAGAGTATCACAAGAATAATAAGAAGCACAATAATACCAATAATAATCATTCGCACTCGTTTCTCTTTTCTTTGACGTTCTCTTCGCTCCTCATATTGCAGGTAAGCATCTCTAATCTCTCGCTTTTGTTCTAAAGTAAGTTTGGGACCATACCCCTTAGGGTACGTAAATGACTTGACACCCCCAGTTGACACGCTCTCTGCCATAGAAAAAGAAAGGCGTAATCATTATAAATGTCTTTTTGTTGGCTCGTTGTATGAAGAGTCAGAAAAAAACAGTCCTAGTTGGAATGTCAGGAGGCGTTGATTCAAGTGTAGCTGCTTTTCTGTTGAAGAAAAAAGGATATAAAGTTATCGGAGCGTTTATGAAAAATTACTCTGACAGAAAAGATCCCTTAAGTGGCGAGTGTCATTGGAGAGAGGAATGGAGAATGGCACAGCACATTGCTGCTATCCTAAACATCCCAATAATAACAATCGACGCTGAAAAGGAATATAAACGCACAGTAATCAATCGTATGTACAAAGACTATACGAAAGGCCTAACACCGAATCCAGATATAGCATGTAATCGCATTATCAAATTCCCATTCTTATGGAAAAAAGCACGAAAGCTTGGGGCTGATCTTATCGCGACAGGACATTATGCAAAAGTTAAGCATACAACAAGAGGATACAAGTTATTACGCGGGATTGACAAGGAGAAAGATCAATCGTATTTTTTACATGAACTTACTCAAGAAGATCTAAGACATACGCTTTTTCCACTCGGTAATTATCGGAAAAATGAAGTTCGAGCACTCGCACGAAAGAACAGATTTCCAAATTGGAATAAGCAAGGAACACGGGGAATCTGTTTTATTGGAAAAATAGATATGAAAGCATTTTTAGAGAAAAGAATTAAAAAAAAGAGAGGAGATATAATCTCGCCTTTGGGCGAGATAATCGGAACGCATCCAGGAACCATGTATTTCACGATTGGAGAACGCATTGGTGAAGGAAAAGATTTTGTTTTCAATGAAAAAGCCAAGCGATGGAGAAAAATAAAGCTATATGTTGCAGCAAAAAAAATAGGGAATAAAATGCTAGTTGCACCTAGGGAAAATCAGTTACTACAGCAGAAGAAAGTATTCCTTAAGAGATTTCGGTTTATCACAAATAACAATCAGATACAACGACAAGAATTAAGAGGGAGAATACGACATCGAGGGGCATTATATCAAGGAAGCTTGATGAAAAGAGGAGGAAGATTCATATTCACTTTTAAGAAACCTGTTTGGGGAATCGCTGAAGGACAGGCACTGGTAGTATACAATGACAAAACTCTTATCGGCGGGGGAGAGATGAGATTACACTGAAAGGTTTTTATAGAGGAGTTCCTTTTTTACTCTATGGACTTTAATGAGGCAGTAAAACAACGGAAATCTGTTCGGAGTTTTCTGAAAAAGCGTGCGAGTTGGAAGGACGCGATAGATGCAATCGACGCAGCATTGCAAGGACCATTTGCAGGAAATAATACCAATATGCGATTCATTATTGTAGAAGATAGAGAAATGCTACAGGATCTAGCTTCGCTAGCTGAGCAGTTATGGATGGCTGAAGCGTCATTGTTTATTATCGTAGTCTCTGATGATATTCACTTAGAGAATATGTACGGAGAACGAGGGCGTGTCTATTCCAGACAACAAGCAGGAGCAGTAATTCAGACAATCTTACTATCACTAACTAATACAGGACTAAGTGGATGTTGGGTAGGATCATATCCTGATGAACTCATAAAGGAGAAGTTAAAGATCCCGCAGCACATGCAGATTGAAGCGATTATTCCTGTCGGATACGAGTTACCGCAAAAAGGAAGCGCTGGAAGGAAAAAGCGATCACTTGAGACGACAGTTCACTGGGAGCGCTGGGGAAATAAAAGAAGACCGACAATATTTGAAGAAGACAAAGAAGACTATCGACCACCAAGTTAAAATTCCTTTAATTCCTCCTGTAACAATTGCAACCTTTCACTTCAAAGGCTCTTTTCAATATTTTATTAAGGGATTTTAAGTATTCAAATAAACCACCCTGAAAAAGTCCATAATTCCTTTATAAAAATCAGGAAAAATCTCTCAAGCCATAGGACAACAAAAAAAAGATCATCCCTTGTTTTTAATTTTCAGCATTCAATAAGAAAATATCTTGATCAACTAAACAATGAGAGGATAGAAAGATTAAGAGAAAAGATTATGGCTTTGTGACGCTTTTGTCTCGCGCATGGTCCAGGCGTTGCACTATCTAGTTCACTCAAAACCCCAGCTTTTTACAGATTATATACTACAAGTCAATAAAGAAAAAAAAGAAGAAAAAATAAAGATTATCTAAAAACTTCTATACCAAGCTCTGACATTTCTGACACTGCGCGTTCTTGTTCCTTATATGTTGCTCGTCCGAGAACATAGGGAGATTTTACACCAGTCATAATGGTAATAATACGAACGCGGTTTGCAAAGTCTTTATTGATGCGCGCACCAATAATTACCTGAGCTTCCGGGCTAATGTTTTCTGTAACGAGTTCACCGACACTTGAAAATTCTTCGAGTTTGAAATCAGGACCACAAGTAATGTGAATCAATGCTCCAGTTGCACCCCTATAGTCAACATCAAGAAGTGGTTGGGTTAGTGCTTGGCGTACTGCTTCGTCGACTCGTGATGTTGTATCAGATTCGCCAACACCGATAACTGCAACCTCGCCGTTTTTCATGATTGCAGCAACGTCTGCATAGTCGAGATTGATCAATGAAGGAAGTTTAATCGTTTCTACGATACCCTTGATCATTGTACTCACTAATTCGTTCGCGACTGCAAATGCTTGTTCCATAGGAAGATTGCCGGCAATATCAACAAGACGATTGTTGTCAATAAGGATTGCTGTATCAACCACTTCAACTAGCTCTTGTAAGCCAAATTCTGCCTTATCTTGCCGTACTTTTTCACAATCAAAAGGCATTGTTGCTACTGCTATAACAACTGCGCCTGATTCTTTAGCAAGTTGTGCGACAACAGGCGCCGCGCCAGTACCAGTACCACCACCGAGACCAACAAGGACAAAGACCATGTCTGCGCCGCCTGTAGCTCGCTTAAGTTCTGATATCGACTCTTTTGCTGCCTCTCGTCCAACATTCGGTTTACCACCCGCACCTAGACCACGAGTAAGCTCTTTTCCAATCAGAACTTTCTCATCTGACTTTGTAATGCTAAGATGGAGGGCATCAGTATTTATACCATAGATTGTTGCGCCATCAATACCCTTATTAAAAAGCCATGTTATTGCATTGCACCCTGCGCCACCAACACCAAAGACCTTAATATTAGCTTTTCCTGCACGGAGTTCATCAAAGTTTATACTATGTGTTTGCGCGCTTGCAATTGCCTCCTTCGCAATATCGAGGACCATTCACCTTTTTTGTGCCTCCTTTCAGTTTTTCTTTTTTGTGAGGTCTATCACCTTTATATATTTGATTGTAGTATAGAGTTTGTCGAATAATTGATACTACATATGGGGCACATACCCTAAAAGTTTAAATAATGATATACATCTTAGATTTAATGGGAACAAGATCAGTAATAATTCAAGAAGAAAAGAGGAAAGAAAATATGTTAGAGGCCGCACTAAAAGATATTACCTATGAATCAAGAGGAGTTCAGATTGGAGCAGTTAATGGTGCTATAGAATCAAGTTGTAGATTTCAGATTGGAGCATGTAATTATGCTATAGAATCAAGAGGAGTTCAGATTGGAGCATTTAATGGTGCTATAGAATCAAGAGGAGTTCAGATTGGAGCAGTTAATGGTGCTGAAGAATCAAGTTATGGATTTCAGATTGGAGCATTTAATGGTGCTATAGAATCAAGAGGAGTTCAGATTGGAGGAATTAATTATGCTTATAATAAACTTATAGGGATACAGTTAGGGCTTTTATTAAATAATTGCGGTCCAGGTAGTGTGGGAATTCAAGTTGGAATAATAAATGTTAGAAGAGGCAATCCATGGTATTCAAAAATAATTCCTATTCTTGCTGTGAGAACTAATTACAAGTAAAATTATGGACTCAGTGAGTTATAATAAGCGCCCCCTATTTTATAGCAAAGTGACGTCCTCTAGGCACTAAAGTGCCAGGCTTCCTAACATCTACCCAATCATCCAAACAGGTCCATAAGATCTCCATGAATACTTTCATCTACGATCTCCGCAGCAGCAATCCGATCAAGATCTACGTTGGGAGTAGAATCAGATCAGTAAGCACCCATTATATCTTCTCAAGTATTTGAGCCCGAATATCCAGTTTTAAACACGCTTGTACAAATCTCTCTGCGTCCTCACGAGAACCAGCAACACCAGCACCGTAGTGCATAGGAATTGCAACAGTCGGACCAAGAAGTTTTGCGACAGCAACAGCTTCTTCAACATCCATGGTATACGTCCCAGAAACAGGAAGTAGAATAATAAATTCATTATTGTGTTTTCCATAGCCAGTAAGTTTTTCCATCTCAGGAATTTTATCACTATCTCCAGTATGATATATAATAACATCACCCATTTTTATGAGGTAACCAAGCCAGCCTTCAGACTTAGGATGAAAATCCTTTTTGATGTTGTAAGCAGGAAAAGCCTCGATCCGAACTGTATCAAATGAAAGTTCATCTCCAACTTCAATGATCTGCATCTCAACATCCTTTATCTTTGTTATCTTGCTCTGAGCATCTGGTGGCATAATAATAATCGTTCCTCTTTGAGTAATTCTTTCAATATCTTTAATACTACAATGATCATAATGACTATGGGTAATAAGTATAAGATCAACAGGAGCGATGTTTGGTGAGATATTGTAAGGATCGATTGCGATCGTTTTCTTATTCTCAAGTCGAATAAGAAAACCAGCATGTCCTAAGAAATCCAGAGATACATTACCTATTGTTACCATAGCGTTTTCTCTACTCTCCTTGCAATTGAGAGTAACTGTACGTCATGTGTTCTTGCACAGATGAGTTGGAGGCCAACAGGAAGGTTATCGACCTTTCCAGCAGGAAGAGAGATCGCGCAGGCTTCTGCAAGGTTGACAGGAATAGTAAGGGCGTCAGCAGCATAGATTTCTTCTGCGCTCATAACACTACCTGCCCCGACCTTCCAGGGGAGCAAAGGAACAGTAGGAAGTGCTATGCAATCAACCTTTTGAAAGATATTTTCGAATTCCTTCTTAATAATCTGTTTTACTGCAAGTGCTTTTTCATAGTAAGCGCCTTCAAATTCTGCTCTTGTTGTTTCGCTGCCTCCCAAGATTCTCCTGAGCACTTCCGAACCAGCAACATCCTCGATTTTTTTACCGTAACGTCTACCGTCAAATCTCCTAGTTGCAGAGAAGAACTCAGCATAGACTAAAAGGTAGTATGTTTGAACCGCGAGATCAATGTGTTTTATTGTTATATCTTTTGTTTTCCAGTTATGCTTTTTTGTAAGAGATTCAATTTTTTCTGCTATATGATTCTCTATCTTCTTGTTTGTTCCTCTTACCGATAGAATACCAAGCGTTATGTTGTCCGTGTTTGTTCCTTGTATTGGTAGCGCATCAAATGTTGTTGTATCTCTCTTATCCTTACCCTGAATAACAGAGAGAAGGAGCGTTATGTCAACAAGGTTTTTTGCCAAGATGCCAATCTGATCTAGGGACATTGATAAATCAATAAGACCATAACGCGAAACAAGTCCATATGAAGGTTTGTAGCCAATAATACCACACTGACTCGCAGGATTCCTTACTGAACCGCCAGTATCTGAACCAAGTGCAACATCGGAAAATGAGGCTGCAACAACTGCTGCTGAACCCGAGCTTGAACCGCCTGGAATCTTGCCAGGAGCAGAAGGATTCTGCGTTGGGCCAAACGCAGAGTTTTCACCAGACGAACCTGCTGCAAATTCATCCATATTTGTCATCCCAATAATCAGACCATCTTCTGCTTTTATTCTTTCAATAACTGTTGCATCATAAGGTGCAATATAGTTCTCAAGTGTCTTTGATGCACAAGTACAAGGAAGTCCCTGAACATGTATGTTACTCTTAACCGCTATAACATACGGATAAAGCCTTCCTTTTTTTTGTTTCTTGTCAATAGTCTTTGCTTCACGAAGCACGTTCTCATTAAGATAGAGAAAAGCGTTTATTTTCTTATCTCCTTTCTTTATTCTCTCCAGATAGGATTTTACTTTCTGCTCGAAATCCATGATAAGAAAAGAAAAAGGATATTAATAAGGCTTTGTCTATCGTACCGTCTCCCAGATACCGATAATATTACCCTCTGGATCCTGAATCTGTGCATAAAAGCCCATGTCACCAACCTTACGCTTATCAAAGACAATGGCACCACCCGCAGCTTTCACTTTTTCTATGTGTGCATCTACCGATGACACTCCAATAACAATAACCGGTGTTTGTGAACCTCCCATACTACGTTCATACATACCACCATTAATAGCACCGAATTCTTTGGGCATCTGTTTTTCGTCTGTTTGAACAGTAGTGACTATATGATAATGCATCATAGGGATTTCATTAATCTTCCATCCAAACACGTTTTCATAAAAGGTTTTTACACGATCAATATTATCATATGGTATTTCAAAGTGAATAACTTTATCCATTAAATCAAATAAGGCTCCCAGTTAATAAATCTTTGGACGCTCACCATTCAATGGTATGAATATCTAGCTTGTTGTAAATAATCTCATTGAGTTCGTAAAGCTCAAGGCTCGTTTCAACCTGATCTGAAAAGTAGCGGAGTTGGTAGTCCTTATCTGTCTTAGGATCGAAGAGCTCAATTGCCATCTCTTTTGTCGAACCATGATCAATTAGGACAGAGTAAGAATCTACCTCGAGAAAGAGAGAATCTATTCTTATCCTATCACCTTTTTTTATCTCCCCCATTGGTTTTGAAGCTTTTATTCTTATATCTCTTATTTCTCCATTCATTATTTGGATTACCATCTCCTCTTCTCTGCAACAATAAAACCATTGTCCGTTTTAGGAGCATTAGCAAACATAAGCTTTTTGAATTCCGGATCCGCCTTTTCTCCGGGACCCTCTTCTCTCATACCATCAGTCGTTATTTTTATTTCCTGCTCCTTCTCTTTTATGGTATGTAACGCCCGACTAAATTTTTTAAGTAAATGTTTTGCGTCTGCTTCGATTGTTTTTTTGTCCATGTTTAGTTGCTCTTTTGTTTTTTTGGAAGATCAAGAGCAATATGAGCTTCTTTAAGTTGTTTCGGTAAAACAGCAGCAGGAGATTCGTCCATTGGGTTCTGCGCTGCCTTGTTTCTAGGGAAGGCGATAACTTCACGAATGTCAGAATAACCAAGCATAAGTGCGATAAGGCGATCAAGACCAAGACCCATACCGCCATGGACAGGACCGCCATATTCGTAGGCATTGAGGAGAAAGCCAAATTTTTTATGTGCCTCTTCCTTAGACATACCTATAACCCGCATAACCCGTTCTTGAAGCTCTGGATTGTTAATACGAATTGATCCAGAACCGATTTCAACACCATTAAGAACAAGGTCAAAAAGATCACCCTGTACCTTCGCAGGATCTTTTTCAAGTAGATGAAGATGTTCTTTTTTAGGAGCACTAAACATGTGGTGTTCCGGTTCCCATCGTTTTTCTTCTTCGTTATAGGAAAAGAGCGGGAAATCATATACCCAGCAGAAAGCAAACTCTTTTTTATCTGTTCTACTTTTTCTGAGATCTGGCTTATCTGTCCTATACACCTTCATTGCTTCCTCATATGTTACTCTTGGAAATTTTTTCAGTTCAATGTGTAAGAGTTTTTTGAAGAGATATTTGTAGAGTGACTCGACAAGTTCAATTATGTCCACAACCTCTACAAAAGACATCTCTAGATCTATTTGTGTGTGTTCTGGCTGCCTGTCTGCGCGTAGATCTTCATCACGGAGACAACGCGCGATCTGAAAATATCGATCAAAACCTGCAATCATAAGAATCTGTTTATATAACTGAGGAGATTGAGGAAGCGAATAAAATTTCCCAGGGTTTACTCTACTCGGGACAAGGTAATCACGCGCTCCCTCCGGTGTTGGTTTTACGAGTAGCGGTGTTTCTATCTCAATAAAACCGTTCTGCAAAAAGAATTCTCGTACCGCATATGCTACCTGCGCTCGAAAGGCAAGATTTCTTTGCATGATAGGACGACGCAGATCAAGAAAGCGGTATCGCATCCTAACTTCCTCGCCAGCTGGCTTCTCATCGAGAATCTCAAATGGAGGAGTTTTTGATTTTCCAAGTATCTCTATTTTCTCAGCAACAAGTTCAATATCACCTGTCTCAAGGTCTTTATTTTCTGTACCCGGTTTACGTATTTTCACATCTCCCTTTATTCGAACAACATATTCTGGTCTTAGTTCGTGTTTTTCTCGAACAACAATCTGGGTTTTACCATAACAGTCTCGAAGATCTATGAATGAAAGTTTTCCATGTTCACGAACCGTGTCAACCCAGCCACAGAGTGTTGCTTTTTTACCTGCATCTTTTTTCTTCAACTCATTACAAGTATGTGTCCGTAACATATGAATGAGAGTAGAGAGAGGTTTTTAAACCTTATTTTTGAGCGAGAGAATTATGTGAAGTAGATACTGCATTGTGTATCATTTCTTGCGGGCTTCGTATGCTCTCTGTGCACTATCAACATCTGATTGAGAATATAATCTGCTACTTAATCCGAATTCTAAGGCTTCTTTATCAACGACCGCTCCAGCTACTCCATGTCTAGTAACCATATCTAAAGCTGTTCTTGCTTCTTGCTCTAAATTTTTTGTCATGATATTTAATGGATTAATGGGTATTTAAGTCTTTCTATTGTTGTTACTTTATAGTTATGGTCATATCTCGGATTATATGATAGGGGTTATTAAAAGAACTTGGTGGTTATAGCTCTCTAGATGAGATCGAACTGCGGAATACTCGTATAAATATCGGAGATACTCACAGAGACAGGAATTTATTTAAACTGTTATGTGATATTTGTGTAAGGAGGAGAGTTTAGTCCGAAATAGCACTAATCACCAAGAATTTATATAATCAACTTAATCATAAACATAGGACTGCTCGTGGAGATAGAAAGATGCCTCAGAGAAGGATTATTATTGCTGACGATTATGAAGAAATGAAATATTTTTTAGCTGAGACGGTGTCTCTCTTTGACCGAGACGCGATTATCGAAACTGTGAGTACCGGAGAAGATCTAGTTAAGAAAGTTAAACATGCCTCCTATGATTTAATCCTTACCGATAACGATATGGGAAAAGGTATATATGGAATCGAAGCAATACGACAGATCCGAGAGTTTAACAAAGAGGTCACTCTTTATATGATCAGCGCCGATGATTGAGCAAGACCTCGCGATATTGGAAAGACACTTCTAGTTAATTCGTTATATATATTACAACCCATGTTTGTATCAAGTCATACAACACAGCATGTCAAGGAAGATTCTATCACCTTGAGAAAGATTGTTACGCTGAGAGAAACCAGCATTAAGTTCGAGAACATATTGTGCTGGGAAGGAAGATGTGTAACGAGTACAAGGATCTTTATAACAAGGGTTAGCAGTTACGATTTCAGTGATTTCTAGGTTTTTGTTTATGAAGATAATATCAAGAGGGATAAGTGTATTTTTCATCCAGAAAGTCTGCTGTTGTTCATGAGGAAAGACAAAGAGCATGCCAGTGTTTTGCTCCAACGAGGTACGATACATAAGTCCCTGTGCACGTTTTCTCGGTGAATCTACTATTTCTATGTTTATTGTGTGTGTTTGTGTCGGTGTTCGAATTGTGAGCGTTGACAATGATTGCGTTTGTATTGTTTTTTTGATGGATGTAATTAACAGTATTATACTAAGAATAATAAAAAAGATTAGAACGAAAGGAATAACACGTCGGTAACTTGGTTTCTTTACTTTCATTCTGTGGCAAGGATTTTTTGTACGATCTGCATAGCTTGTCCAGGGTTAAGTTTACCTTTGAGTTGTTGCATGATAAGCCCCATATAAGCGTTTGGTTTTAGACCTGGATTCTCCTTGATTATCTTCCGAATATGCCCCTCAAGCTCATCAGCAGATATTTTTTCTGTTCCGAGGACAGTTTCAAATGGGGTACCTATCGCAACTTTCTCCATAACTAAACGGATATCTGACTCACCAATCCTGTTTTCTCTTAAGGCCTCAAGAATTTGTTCCAAGATTCTTTCCGAAAGGATCTCTTTTATCTCAGCGAGCGGTTTTTTAAGTCTAGTCGCAAGTTCTGAGCGCCAGAGAGTAATCATTTTTGCAACAAGATTCGAATTTTTTCCATAAACCTGAAGAAGTGTCTCAAACTCATCGAGATTTCCCTCGAGAACAAGAGAGATAAGTTCATCCGAAAGGCCTTTCTTTTTTAGTTCCGATTGTATCTCGTGTTTCAGTTTTGGAAGTTGTTTTTTAATAGTGTTTATTTTCTCTCTAGGTATCCTTAAGAGCGGTAGATCTGTTTCAGGATACATGCGTGCTCTACCAGGAAGAGGCCTAAGGAATTCAGTCGTACAATCGGGAAGAGCGTTTCGCACCTCACCTGTTTTTTTGTTGTTTTTTAGATCTTCTACCTGGCGTTGGACCTCTAATTCTATCGTCTTAACCATAAGAGCTGGATCCTGAAAACCTTTAATCTCAACCTTATCATGACCCCTAACGCTAACATTAATATCCTGCCTAATAGTACCAATACCACGTCTTACCTTACAAGCACGAAGGATCTCTCCAAATTTAAGGGCTGTTTCCTTAATATGTTCGGGATCTCTAAGGGCTGGAGTTGTTGTAATCTCTACAAGAGGAATACCAAGACGATCGAGACGATAAATAGATTTTTTATCATCCTTTTCTATAATGCGAGCTGCGTCTTCTTCCAAAGCGATAGTTTCTATTCCTACATCGCCCTTAGATGTTTTAAGAATACCATTACGAGCAATGAGAACAGTACGCTGGAAGCCAGAAGTGTTTGAGCCATCGATAACTGTCTTGCGCATAATTTGTGTAACCTGATAGATCTCACACTTAAGAAGTAGAGCTATCGTAAGTGCTTCGTTCAAAGCTGTTTCACTGATTAATCTTGGAGGTTCCTCATCAAGTTCAATAAGACAAGTACTATCGTGATAGCCTTGATAATAAAATTCGCGATTACGTGATGCTTCGTACTCAACCGAACTATCAACCTCGCCTGTTTCGCCCGCGACTGCATGGAGTTTTCGTTTTATTGTTATCTCAGGAGGGTCATTTCTCAAGAAGGAGGGACAGTTACAAAAAAGCTTTGTTCCTGTATCAAGTTGCTGATGGATTTCAAGACCGGCCTTCAGACCGAGCTGATAATACTCCTGTGGTTCCATAAAAAGAAGAAACTATAGAGATTATTAAAAGTTATGATGGTACACCATCTCTATAACATAAAAGCTTATAAAGATCTTGGTATAACAAAATAACGAAGAAGATGACAGCATTAGAATTAGAACAAATCATACGACAGAATTTTGTCGGTCAGCACAGCGACTCACGGCGATTTATTGGCGACCTTCCTGCAGGGTATCTTCATGGAAGAAACGTAGCAGCCTCAAATATATTCGACTTGAGCCATAATCCAGAAAAAGGAGTTGATAGTCAAGGCAGACTTGTTCTCGGGAATCATTATCATACAACTTTTGATGAGCTTTTTGTTCTTGGAAGAGGAAGAGGAGTATTAATAGCTCAGATAGTACAGCCAGAAGAAGGACCTATTGAATTAGAATTCGATAGTGGTAGGATATATCCTTAATGCACAAGAAGGGTTTAATCCGAGTGATAAAGAAAATAACATTAAGTATACATTACTCGAACCAGTAAAGTAAGTACTTAGAAGTAACGCAGTATAAAAATATTGCTGTTTTATCTTCACTAAGAATTTGTAACTTTTGAGGTAATTACTATATAAAATTTATTGAAAACGAATGTAGTAATTGAGATTCTATATATCTTTTTATATCCAAAATGTTTCTAGAAAACATGAAACAAACTACCTGCCTATTACCTGTCCGATGCAAACAATGTAATGCGGTGTTTGACCTTTGGTACGATCTACAAGAGTTAGAACACGAGCAAGAGTATCAACACACTAGCGACCAATCATTGTGCTGGCGCTGCCGTGAAGCAGCACAAGAAGAATCGAGCGATTGGGGCGAAGAAGCCGAAGAAAATGCGAACGAAGAATCCACGTATACGGTTATTCTCCAATATGAATAATCTTCTCATCTCTGTGCCTATCAGCAATTATAACATCTTTAACCAACTTTTAAAACTTCAATCCTGTCAATAAATATACTTGTCGGATTCCATTCAGGATTAACCAATCTAACAAATTTCAGATTATTCCCGTCACAATAAATTATCTTCATATCTTTTCCTTTTATTTCATCTACATTACCACAATGAATCCATGTATCTGGAAGATAATCGCCATCATTATCCTCGGCTGTTAATATCTGAAGTGCGAGATAATTATCCTCGTAATTCATTGCAGTTAGAGAAATCTGGATAGTACCAGTATAGCTAAGGATGCTTTGGTCATGCTGTTTAAATGTAAATTGCATATCAGATCTAGGAGGCATTTCACATTCATCAATTAATCCATTTGCATTCCACCAATTATCAACATAATCTGTTTTAAGATAGGGCGCATTTGAACAGTATTTCTTATCTGTCCCTTCTTTAAGCAATAACCGGTTGATAGGAACATCTTCACATAGTCCTCTATCATTACAAATATTAAAAGTCTGCTTGCTTGGTTGTATAATTCTATCAACCTGGACCATTCTGCATGCACCTTTATCGTCACATATCTCATATTGATAAGCAAGACGATTTCCTAGATTTAAATCGCCAGGATTTAGAATTAATAATAAAATCAATAAAATAGATAAGACTACAATTAAGAATATTAGAATATGCCAGAATTTTATTTTAACCATATCACATTTATCTTACCTTCCTAATAGAATCAGTTATTTAATAAACTCTTTTAAATTGTTTTATGCAAGAATAACCGTATACTACAATGCAAAAATGTTTAAAAAGAAATGGTTCTTATTGTGCTGATGAATAAGCATTGTCCGATGTATGAGAGCAAGTTTATGGGAGAAGGAAGTACAGCGCAGATTCCCCTAAGAATTAGCCCGGAGTTTATCGCCTCTGCAATTTATAGAATAGATCATGTAGATAAAAATTAGAAAATTAGCGGGAGAACCTTAACCTAGGGTTAAATATCTCGTGGGGGTGGTTCACCACAAGTTAATAATCTTATGATGAACTAGACATGAGGTCTAAGGTAGGACTTAACTATATGTTTCGTGGAGCGTTACTTGCCATTTTTGACAGAAAAACTAGGATGTTACAACAATTGTGGTTGCGAGAAATATATCTTAACTTAAATCCCACATCTCAATAACTCGGTTGACAAATGAATCAAGAAAACTTTCTTTGTAAATAACCAAGATTTTTATTATCTCATTTTTATCTACAGCCAGTTTGTATTTTGTTTTCCTTCCTTCTTTTTCAGAGACCATTATATTTTCTCTGACAAGCTTGTTTAAATGCCAGGAAACAGTTGATGGAGACAGCTCAAGAAAGTTTGAAATTTCTTCATGACCGGATTTTTCGTTTATTGCAAGAAACAGAATTATTTTTCTGATTACTTTCTGCCTTAACAGACTAAGCAGCTTTATATTTTCTGTCTGAAAATCTTTTGGAAAATACCTTACTCTGTTGTCTTCTTTTTTGTAGATTATTAAATCGTGCTTTATCAAAAAATTCAAATGGTATTTCAACGTTCCATATGGAATTCTGCTTATTCTTTCAAATTCACGAAAATGGCAACCAGAATATTTTTTTACAATCTCATATATTCTTTTTCTAGTTTCAAGCTCGAGTATTTTTTCGCTTTTTGCAATCATCGTAGTTCATTTCTTCAGCACCCCATAAAAGAAACTTAACAATACACCTAATTCCAACAGAGTTGAGAGTGGGTCGAACCATTCAACTTCTGGGAAAAATAGCTCCGAAGATATGAGAAAACTTTTTATCGCAAATAAAAGAAAAGCTATACTAACATAAAGCAGTCTTTTCCTGCCATCTCTTTTGTAGGCTAAGAAAGCTAACACAAAAAGAAAAATTGAGATCCAGGCGTTCAACAAGGCAACAAGCTTTTCCAATTCAAAGCCTTTTATTAAATAATTTCCGTCTTCCGATTGGGAGATTGTTAAGGGAATTGATGAAAATAAGATTAGTAAGACTGAAATGGCAAACATTGTTTTCTTCATATTATCAATGATTAGTCTCGGTTTTTAAAAGTAATGGTTCAATCTTCGAAATGTAATAATAAAAAAATTAAAGTTCAATCATAAAGTTCAATCATCTTCTTCATCTTCGTCTTCGTATTCAGCACTTAGCACACGGAAGTTTTCATCCAAGTGTACGTCTACTTCGTTTCCGTTGTCTAAAGTTATTTCAATCTCGTAGTAACCTTCTTCATCTCCAATTTCAGAGTCTGTTACGCGACCTTTACCAATGTATGCGAGAGCAGCTGCACTGGCTCTTTCAAGCGGTGTTCCTATTATTGGAACATCTTCTTCATCGTCTTCCTCTTCAAAATTGCTTTTTAAGGTGGCACTAGTCTTTTCTGGAGTTATGTCCGTTACTGAAAGTTGTTCGTTCAATGATGCTCTCTTTTGTCCACTACTTGAAACAGCAGATATAAAAACAGCACTCATTCCTACCAACAAGATAGTAAGAACTCCCAATATTATTTTATCGCTTGTTTTTATCATTTTTTACCTCCTTACATTTTCTCATACTATTTCTAGATAAATAGATTTTATATATGTCATGGTTCAATTTTCGAATAGAAAATTACTTTTTTAGGACTTTAAATCATAAACACCTTTTCTGTGTTCAAATCTCAAAAAGTAAAGGACGGAAGGTGATATTTTAATTATTTAAAAGGTGATGAAGCAAAGCCATTCTTGCATATAAGCCATTTTCTGCTTGTCTAAAATAAGCGACTCTCTTATCCACTGCTTCTGTCGATAATAATAAATCAATTTCTTCAACATGTGGCAATGGATGTAAAATTCTCGAATCCTCACGTACTAATTTAAGACTATCTTCATTAATAATATAACTTCCCCTTGCTAAATCGTAATCAGAAGCCTTCATTCTTTCTTTTTGAATTCTTGTAATGTAAATAACATCCGTAAGCGAGAGAATATTTATTAAGTCTGTCTCTTCTTTATACTCAAGATTGTGTTCTCTTAAATGCGATTTTATATCAACACCAATCCTAAGGTGTGGTGGTGAGACTAATGTTAGATTAATATTATTGAACTTTGTACATAAATACGCTAAAGATCTTACTGTTCTACCATGTGCAAGATCCCCCACTAAAGCTATTTTTAATCCGTCGACTCTACCAAATTCTTTCCAGATAGTGTAGAAATCTAATAAAGCTTGTGTCGGATGCTGCCCACTTCCATCCCCAGCATTGATTAAAGGTATAGAAATGAGAGGAGCAACCCTTTCTGACGAATGTTCATCTTTATGCCTTAGAACAATGATATCGCAGTAAGAGGAAACTACTCTAACAGTATCTTCTAAACTTTCTCCCTTAGCCGCTGAAGAGAATTCTCCAGCATTCTCAGTTCCAATTACCTTGCCTCCTAGTTTTAACATAGCCGACTCAAAACTCATTCTTGTTCTTGTGCTAGGTTCATAAAAAAGAGCACACATAACCTTACCCTGCAAAGAATTAGAATATTTGCTCGGTTGAGAACGAATAGAATCGGCAACTTTGAATAAATCCTCTAAAAGGGCGCGAGAAAACTGCTGTGATTTCACCAGATTTGACAATCTATCCATAGAACTTAGACCAAAATATGTTTTTTAATTATTTATATCCCAGATTATTAACAATTAATATGGTGGGAACTTTGAACTGCACCCCCCCTTAAACGAAATTCCGTTGGAGTAACAAAATGAAAAAAAGAAAGCTTTATATATTAATACATAGTCAATTATGTATGGTAGAACAATCAACTATTTTATTAGAAAAAAGAGTAATTGTGCTCTTGAAGAAAGCAAGAGAGCACCCCAGACAGACATACAACGAATTACTGGAAAGAATGGCGAATATATTCATTAAAATGAAAGAAAGAAATCGATATGACGAATTTCTCCATAAAATCCAACAGGAGAAAATGAAAGAACTTTGGGATAATAAAGAGGATGAGAGCTGGGAAAATGCATAAGTTTGGAGAAGTAATTCTATCACAGGTACAATACACGGATACTTTTGAGATTAAAAAAAGACCTGCATTAGTCCTATTTGAAGAAAAAGGCAATATAGTAGTTTTAGGGATCACTTCAAATTTAAAGATGGAGGGCGTTTTATTAACCAAAAAAGAAGGGGCAATAAAAGATAGCATCATAAAATTAAACTACATTTTCACAATATCCGAAAAGATGGTTGAAAAAACTTTGTTCTCAATCTCGGAAGAAAAGAAGAAGAAAATAAAAGAAGAGCTAATAGAAAGAATACAATAATAAATGTCCGACATATTTATAATATGTTGCTCTAAAAATAGCACTATACTACAAAAGTTCGTTTTTTATCACCTTTTTACTTACATAGTAGTTTTCCATTAAGTAAGGAAAAATACGGCAAAATAGGAGCGTTTATGGCTTAATTTGGAGCTGTTTAACAAAGCAAATAAGAGAATCAAATCTTATATTTTTCTAGCTCTTTAATTATGTTGGGTATTTCTATAATTGCTTCTTTGACAGTTTCTACTTCAATATCTTCTCCGTAATAGTTGATACCATTTCTCAATTTTCTGTATCTATCAAATTTCCCATAGATTGACTGCTCTTTTAGCACATCTCTTAGAAAATAGCCGATAGATTCATGATCCAAAAACTTGTAACCTTTTGAATAACCAATAGCTTCGCAATATTATCTGAGTCCTTCATAAAACTCTCTTAAAATAGTTTTAGCACTTCTAGCGTTTAAAGGTATAATCTTCGCAGTCTCAATTGCCTGCGTTGATGACTTAATTAGACTTGCAGCCCTAATTTTGTTAGGAACGACTTTCCTTGCTTTTCCCTCTCTTAAACTGTTTTCAAAGTTCATAAAACCTCCAATTCTCCAGATAAAACGATTCCATTACAGATATTGTTAATTAATTCCTTATTTAATTTCTTTGCTTTAGCAAAAGAGGTTTTGGTGAATGTATGCAGACTTATCTTCCTATTCAAGATTTTTTCATATTTTCCTACAGAAAACACCTTTTCTATGTTGGATATTATACAAAGGTCAATATCGCTTTCTAGTGAATCTGTGGCAGAAGAGTAACTTCCAAATAAAACAATAATTGGAAGGTCATAAGCTTTTTCCATATCTTCGATAATACGAGAAGCTCTAATTTTTTCTAAATTGTAATATAATTTTAAGTTCAACGTCTTTTTTGATAAAATTACCTTGTAAAAAGAATATACGCCTTCTTTTTTTAATGATAAAATTTCTTCTTTAACCAGCTTATTTAGATGTTGTCTGATTGTGGTGTGATTTATTTTTAGAATCCTAGAAAGCTGTCTTATACTAAATTGTTTATTTGGGTCTTCAAAAAAAGGCTTAAGTATGGTTAATTTTGTTTCCATTTGGAAATATTAATTTCCATGTGTTTATAAATCTTTCCTATTTTTACTTTTCCAAAACAATACTGGTTCCATCACAAGAACAAACACACTCTTTCCACTTATAACCTCTAAACAGTTTCTCTGTTCTTTCCATAATCTTCTGCAATAGATCAACAGTTTTATCGACCTCTTTTGGTGTAGACTTTTTACCTTTAAGAGTCTGAACATTGATTGTAACTTTCATAATTATAAAAATTGATTCTTCTATTTAATTGTATCCCGTTACCAAACTGAATCTTCATAAGTTTCAGTAAAATTATTATTAATATTTTTTAATTCTTCTTTCTTCACTTCGTAACTTTCAAACTTATGGGCTTTGTAAACTGGTTGTGCTGATTGTAAGTAAGGATATGGTCCTTTCCTCTTTTCCTTGTTAGGATTACGAGCTACCTTTCGTGTGCTTCTCTCTATTCTTACAAACCAACCTTCTTTAATCTTCAACATAAGAAAATTCCACATACCTCTTCGACCTTTCTTAATAGCGATGCACATATACTCGCCATCACCAAAGTTATCCGCTATGAGGATTGTGAATAATCGATCGTGCATTTAATTCTCCAACAATTTCAAAGACGCTTTTACCTTCTCTATATAACTGAACAGCTCTCGCCTTTATTGCATCAGAGTAATGTGTTATTTTTTTCTTAGATTCTACCTTTATACTCTTTTTCTCAACCATTGTAGTGATTCCTAACTAAGTTTTGAAGACACCGCAATAAATTGCGATGCCTCAACCTTCAAAACTTCCTATTTCTTATTTGAGCATTTGGAACCTTCGGTTCTTGTACGAAAAAAATGCAAAAACCAAATCATAAGTTTTTCCCCTTTCAGGGTCGCATTCGCTAAAAACATATTGTTTGCTTTTTGCATTTTTTTCCTATGGGTGCGCGAATGAAATGAGCGCGCCATCTGTAAGGAGGTAATAAGAAAATGACTATAAATCTTTCTTAGTATAGTGCTACAAAATGTCCAAAATCTTTATAATCTGTGGATGACTATCTCTTCACATGAAAAAGAGTATAATAACGTTTATGTTTTTTATACTATTTTTCACTCTAGGTCTTGGCCGTATCTCAGCGAAAGCAGAGTGTAGTGATGGGAGTGCTGTAACAAGTGATGGTGGAGAAGTAAGTCTTGGTTCATCACGTATTATTAATGATATTGGCATTGGGGTAAGTCGGGCGCAGGAAGGAAGTCGATTTAGAGAGTTTTATGCTGATTTACTTATTGATAGTCGTAGGGTTAGCTTAACGAATATAACTTCATCTGAGACACTTAATCTGATTAGTGGTAGTTACACTATCTCCATGCTTAATGCGTCTTCTTCTCTTGCGAAGATATCTATTGGAGGAGAATCAGGCACTATTAACGAGGCTGAGGTTGTTACGATAAAGGGTTTATATGTATATCTTGATAACGCAGAGGAATCAGGGCCTGAAGGAGCGAATGTGAAGTTAGTTATCGGGGCGCAAAAGCTTTCTCTGTCTGAAGAACAGAACCCTTCAGAAAAAATAACTGTTGGAAATAAGTCTTTCGTTATTGAGTTAAGTTCTGCTTCCGCTACTAATGCTCTTGTTAATGTATACAAGTGTGCGACAGGAGATATTAAGGAAGCTGCTATAAATACCAGTGAACAAACAACAAGCAACAATCAAACAATAAATCAGACCTTAGCATTGAATACAACCGAGAATGTAACACCATCAAATCAAAGTACAAATGGAACAGAAGAGAATACTAGCCTTTCTATTACAACGAATGTTTCACAAAATGCTGCTACAAATACCACGATAAATAGAACTGAGAGTAGTTTGCCACAAAAGAAAGAGGGATTTTTTAGACGCCTCATCTCGTGGCTTATGAGTCTATTTGATTAGGAGTATAGGAATTCTTATTAAGTCCATGTTTGCGTTTTTGAGGTGATAGAGTATAATTTCCTAGCAGGGTTGATCTTAGCAGTTGTACAAGGCGTAAGTGAATGGTTACCTATTTCTAGTTCTGGACATTTGGTTGTGGCAGAGTGGCTATTAGGGCATAATGCTGATTTCGTATTCGAAGTTGTTGTACACCTAGGAACACTAATGGCAGTGTTTGTTTACTATGGCAGGGATATTGTTGACATAGTTCGCGCTTTGTTACATAGGAGATGGAAAAGCGAACATGGTCGTTTGGGAACTTTAATAGGAATAGCAACAATTCCTGCTGCAGCCGTTGGTTTTATTTTCCGGCAGATTTTTGAGTTAACGTTTGAGAATCTTGGTCTTGTGGCAATTGGTTTCGGGATAACTGCCTTAGTATTGTTTATTACTTCACTTGATTTCGAACGTATAGCATTTGTAAAGAGGGAAAGTTTCGGATATCGTGAAGCGCTAATTGTAGGCATTGCACAGGTATTTGCTCTTTTTCCTGGGATATCCCGAAGTGGAATGACCATTGCTGCTGGTTTGCTTGCCGGATTAAAGGAAAAAGAAGCGCTTCGTCTCTCTTTTCTTATGTCAATCCCTGTTATTTTCGGAGCGAATATCCTAGTGATCGGAACACAACCCCTACCATCAAACCTTGTTTGGGCAACACTACTCTCATTTATAGTCGGTATGACAACAATTCACCTTTTACTAAAATATCTCCTAAAGAATAAAAAGAACCTCTGGTGGTTTGGTGTGTATACCAGCATTCTCGCTCTCCTAGTTGGCAGTATTTTCCTGTACAGTTTCCTATATCCATAATGTGTATATACGAACAAATAAAACTTTATATAGAGGTGTATCACTGAGTTACCATGGCTGAAAAGAAAGAAAAGCCAAAAGAAAGCGAGGAGGCTGCTGACAAAAAAAAGGAGGAAGAAAGCGACACTCGCCAAGACGCAAATACCTCAGCATTTATTGTTGGTATAGCTGTTGTTGCAATTGTTATTCTTATCTACGCCTACGGAACAATAACCGGAGGCTCGCTATTCGATGGAGTGAAAAGCAGCAAGAATGAAATAAAAATAGGGTTCATGGGACCTCTTACAGGAGATGCAGCAAGTTACGGCCATGCAATCAAACGTGGAGTAGAACTTGCATTGAAAGACTCAGGATTAGAGAATGTAAAACTTATCTACGAAGACACAAAATGTGATGGGAAAGAGGCAGTAAGTGCTGTCCGTAAATTAATTGATGTTGATGGTGTTGTTGCTATTGTAGGAGAGGTTTGTTCAGGAGCAACACTTGCAACAGCACCGATCGCAGAACAAAATAAGGTAGTAATGATCTCTGCAAGTTCAACAAGCCCAGAGATAACGAAAGCTGGCGAATATATCTTCCGAACTATTCCAAGTGATAGTTTTCAAGGAAAGTTCGGTGCAGCACTTGTTTTTAGCGAAGGTTTTCGAAATCTATCTATTCTCTTCAGTAACGAAGAATATGGGATAGGATTCAAGAATGTCCTCAAGGAGAATTTTGAGATTCTCGGAGGAAAGGTTGTTGCAGAAGAGACATTTGAGCGCGGTGTTGTTGATTTACGAACGCAGTTGGCAAAAATCCGTGCTGCAAAACCTGATGCGATCTATATCATCAGTAATTCCCCTGATTCATCTGTCGCTATTCTAAAACAGCTAAAGCAGATGGGGATAAAAACACGTGTATTTGGGTCAGAAGGGCTAAAAGGACCTGAAATCGCAGCGCAGAAGGCAGCACAAGGACTGACAATCACCTCAGTATCAGCAGGAACAGAGAGTTTCGCAGACGCATATATGCGCGAACACGGGTTAGAAGTACAGCCATTCGCGCCACAAGCATATGACGCTTTTGATGCACTAGCTCGCGCAATAAAGAACAGTGCAAAAACAGGACCTGAGATACAGAAACAACTTACAACACTACAGTTCGAGGGTGCCTCAGGATCAATTGATTTTGATGAACAAGGAGATGTCTCAGGGACATACGATGTTTACCAACTCCAAAACAACACGTTTGTGTTGGTCGAGTAGGCTATACAACGAATATGTCGCTGATTTTACAGCTCGTTGTGAATGGGCTCATCGCAGGATCGATTTACGCGTTAGTTGCTTCAGGATTTACCCTGATTAGTATGACTAACCGCTTCATGCATTTTGCGCATGGCAGCATTGTCATCTTTGCAGGATACCTTGTCTATACCTTCTTTCATCTGGTTGGCTTTCATTTTGTTTTCTCAGTACTATTAGCATTGTTCTACACAAGCTTTCTCGGTTTTTTTATATACAACATAGTCTATTACCCACTAGAAAAGAGGAAAGCAAGTCGCGTTATCCTACTCATTGCCTCCCTATCTCTTCATATCCTGTTGCAAAATACAATGTTACTCATATACGGCGCAACAGTCAAGGACGTCGGGTACATTAAAATCGAGGAAGGAATCACGCTCCTTGGTGTTCAAGCAACCCCTTTCCAACTCACTATATTCTCCTCCTCGCTAATTCTCCTTATTCTTCTCTTCTTGTTCATGCAGAAAACACTTTGGGGAAGAGAAATGAGGGCTATTTCGGATAATAAAGAACTAGCCTCGCTTATCGGTATCAATAGTAAAAAAATCTCTCATCTCTCTTTCTTAATCGGTTCTTTTCTTGCAGGCATTGCAGGTATTTTTATTGCACTTGAACAGAACATAACGCCATATAGTGGAACGCAGTTAATTATTAGGGGCTTTACCGGTGCAATTATTGGAGGTATCAGCTCTGTCCCTACCGCTGTCCTCGGATCATACCTACTCGGGTTAGCAGAAAATATCGGCCTTTTATTTTTACCTTCAGGGTATAAAGATGCAATTTCGTTTGTTCTCCTGTTTTTATTTCTCTTGTTGAAACCTGAAGGAATTGTTCGTATAAAACGGAGGATCTCATGATCATACCCTATCTTGTCCATATCTTAATCCTAATTGGGATTTATCTTATCGTTATTACAAGTCTTAATCTTGCCTTAGGTTATTCCGGATTATTAAATCTCGGACATGTTGCCCTATTTGGTATTGGTGCGTATACATCAACATTACTGGTATTACGTGGCATCCCCTTCTTTGTTGCATTTCTCGCAGCAGGACTTCTTGCAGGCTTTTTTGGTATTTTTTTAGTGTTCGCAACAAAAAGGTTAAAAGGAGATTACTATGCACTCGCATCACTCGGCTTTGCGTTCGTGATTTATTCCTTACTCTCAAATCTTACCAAGATAACCCGCGGCCCCCTCGGAATCCCAGGCATACCTAGAGCTACATTCTTCGGTTTTATGCTCGAAGAAAACCTTCTCTATCTCATCTTTGTGTCAGCTATTGCCCTTGTTTCCTTATTAGTACTCTCCAGAATTGTTAGTTCAGGGTTTGGAGTGTTATTAGCTGCAATGCGTGATGATGAAACCGCGCTCAGAATGCTCGGTATCAATACCCAGCGACTAAAGTATGTTACCATGAGCATTTCCGCTTTTTTTGTTGGTATTGCAGGAAGTTTATTAGCCCATTACTTAAGCTACATTGACCCAAACATTTTTTCTATTCATGAGCTCATCCTCGTTCTAACAATTGTAGTTGTTGGAGGTCTTGCTTCATTGAAAGGATCAATCATAGCAACATTTGTTATCATTTCCTTAGCAGAACTCGTTAGATTTGTTCAATTACCGAGCAGCATTATCGGACCAGGGAGACAGATCGTTTATGCACTCGTGCTACTTTTTATCTTAATGAAACAGCCACGTGGACTATACGGAAGGATTGACATACATGATTAAAATAGAAAAAATCGTGAAGAGCTTTGGAGGCGTTCACGCACTTGATTCATGCACATTAACAGTCCAAAAGAAAAAGATCACCGCATTAATAGGACCAAATGGAAGCGGAAAAACAACTCTCTTTAACATAATTTCACGGATCGAAGAAGAAGATACCGGCTCGATTATTTTTGATAGAGAACATTATGAAGAGTTGAAAGACTATGAAGTTGCGCGACATGGCATAGCGCGGACATTCCAAGAAGTAAGATTATTTCAGAATTTAAGTGTACAAGAGCATCTTGAGCTTGCTTTGTCAGAGGACTACGAAAGATTATTACACAACCTATTAGTGCCACGCGTTCCAGATAAAGAAAGGATCCTGAAGATTCTTCAGCGTGTTGGTCTACAAGTAGACCTTAATACCCTCCCTACAACGCTAAGTTTCGGGCAGCGAAAATTACTCGATCTAGCAATAGCACTCACAAGAAAACATTCATTCTTACTCCTCGATGAACCAGTTGCTGGTGTTCATCCGAATCTACGAAAAAAAATACGAGATATTCTTATTCAAT
Source organism: Candidatus Woesearchaeota archaeon (assembly GCA_964413975.1). Classification (GTDB taxonomy): domain Archaea; phylum Nanobdellota; class Nanobdellia; order Pacearchaeales; family GW2011-AR1; genus UBA73. The sequence goes on along the minus strand of CAYPUL010000001.1, from coordinate 23,014 downwards.
TAAAGAAAGAAGGAGAAAGTATTCTACTAATTGAGCATGACATGAATTTTATAATGGATCTAGCAGATTATGTCTATGTATTAGATCAGGGCAAGGTTATCGCGAAAGGGAAGCCCAAAGAGATTAGAAGGAACAAAAAGGTTCTAGATGCATATCTAGGAGGGAATAATGCTACAGATTAAGGATCTCCATGCAGGATATAACGGATTAGATATCCTAAAAAGAATAACACTAAGTATCAAGAAAAGCGAGATTGTTGCGCTCATTGGACCAAACGGGGCTGGGAAAAGTACACTGTTGCGATCAATCTTTAATCTTGCAGAGATTAGCAAGGGAGATATCTTATTTGAAGGAAAAAGCATTGTTGGTTTGAAACCATATGAGCTAATAAAAAAAGGTCTTTGCTATGTGAATCAAGGAAGGGTTATTTTTGAGAATCTTCGTGTTGAAGAAAATCTAAGGTTAGGTATTAAGCTAAAACCAGCAGAGCGAGAAGCGCGCTTTACGCTAGTCTACAAACAATTCCCTTTTCTCCAAGAGCGGAGGAAAGAGTTTGCGTATGTATTAAGCGGTGGCGAACGAAGAATGCTTTCACTAGGAAGAGCATTAATACAACAACCTTCCTTGCTCCTCCTAGACGAGCCCTCCCTAGGACTTTCTCCTAAAATACAAACTGAATTATTCAAAACCATTGCGAAACTTCGCGATATATACAGTATGTCGCTCTTGATTGTTGAACAAAATGCGAAGAAAGCTCTCGAAATCGCTGATAGAACATACCTACTTGAAGATGGCGCAATCGTCCTTCAGGGATCTGGAAAGAAAATTCTTCGCCATAGAAAAATCAAACAGGTTTATCTTGGAGGGAGGTACTGATTATATGCGATTAAAAAGCAAAGTGTTTATATCCTTCTGACTTTGGTTTGATGTATGGACGAAAAAGTAGTTCCTGTAAAGGCGTTTATCCTTGCTGGTGGATTAGGTACGCGGCTTCGACCATTAACCTATGAAATCGCAAAATTAATGATACCAATTCATGGAAAACCTATCTTAGAGCATTGGATTGAATTATTTAGGAAACACAATGTCCAAGAGATCATTCTCTCTATTGGGTATAAAGCCTCGCAATTCATGCGTTATTTTGGCGATGGTTCGAAGTTTGGAGTTCGTTTACGATACATTATCGAAGAAAAACCGTTAGGTACTGCTGGTTCGCTCCGACTAGCTAAGAATCTTTTACGCGAAAGATTTTACATGTGCAATGGAGATAACTTATTCAGTGATATGGATTTAGCTACATTATATAATTTTCACACCAGCAAGGGTATGTTGGCGACTATTGCATTGAAAGAGGTTGAGGACATTACTGGTTACGGTGTCGTAAATCTTGAGGAATATAAGATAAAGAGATTTGTTGAGAAGCCTTTAGCACACGAAGCGCCAAGTAAACTCATTAATTCAGGGCTTTATGTCTTAGAGCCTTCTGTAATCGATCTAATTCCTGAAGGAAGAGCTGTTTCTATTGAACGAGAAATCTGGCCCGTCCTTGCTTCCCGCGAACAACTCGCAGGTTTCTTATTTCAAGGACAATGGTTTCCAACAGACACCTGGGAGCGGTATGAAAAAGCCTTTCGTGAGTGGAAAGGCAGTGGTACACATGTTGGTCAATTACAATAACCAAAAATCAAAATAATCTCACGAAAGCCCAAGACAAAGTAAGGTATATAAACTAAGGTAGATTGATTGTACATGAAAAAGAGGAAACAATGAGAACCACAATCTATTTCGGATTTCTTGTTTTACTGTTATGTATTCCTCTTGTGTCTGCAGGACTCGGCGATGATATCTTAGAATGGTTCGGATTTAAGCGTGCACAATTGAGTCCCGACCCTGTTAGTAGGATTGATGTACAGAGTTATTGTGAGAATGGGTTAACTAAAATAAGGATTTCTTGGTCAGGCGGCAGCTCACCTAGTAGTGGAAGATATTGGATTGCTATAGCTCCTTTTCCTAGCCACAGGGATCTTACTATATATCCAACTGATTATTGGGATAGTTATGTAGAATCTTCCACAACTAGTGTTATTGCTCCTGATGGTGGTGCGCGAACATTCTGGCATGCAAAAGATGGAAGTTATATTCAACAAGGAGGACTTACATTCCTAGGAGAAAGCGCCTATATTATATGGATCAATAATGGTGTGAACTCCAGAATACAAGACTTTATTCCCCAGCGATGTACATCATCCACACCTACACCAACTCCTGCTCCAACGCCTACACCCACCCCCACGCCAACACCAACTCCTACACCAACTCCTACTCCTACTCCAACACCAACTACACTAGAACCAGTTCAACAACTTGGTGTTGCAGAGAGCTATTGTGAAAATGGTGTATCTAAGGCAAGGATTACTTGGGAAGGAGGCAGCGTTCCTTCTAGTGGAAAATATTGGATCGCCATATTTCCTGGTTCAAGCACAACATACCCAACTGATTATTGGGATACTTATGTGAGTGCTCCTACAAAAAGTGTTATTGCTCCTAATGGTGGAGGCAGGACATTCTGGCATGCAAAAGATGGCAGTTATATTCAACAAGGAGGATTTGTCTTAGAGAGCGGAGCTACATACACATTCTGGATAAATAATGGAATTAATTCAGGAATGAGTAGATTCGTTGCTCAGCGATGTACATCATCCACTCCTACACCAACACCAACACCAACTCCTACACCTACACCTACACCTACACCAACTCCAACACCAACTCCAACACCAACTCCAACACCAACTCCAACACCTACTCCAACACCAACACCAACTACACTAGAACCAGTTCAACAACTTGGTGTTGCAGAGAGCTATTGTGAAAATGGTGTATCTAAGGCGAAGATTACTTGGGAAGGAGGTAGTGTTCCTTCTAGTGGAAAATATTGGATCGCCATATTTCCTGGTCCAAGCACAACCTATCCAACTGATTATTGGGATAGTTACGTAGAATCCTCGAGAAAGAATGTCATTGCTCCAGACGGCGGAGGCAGAACATTCTGGCATGCAAAAGATGGCAGTTATATTCAACAAGGAGGACTTACATTAGATAGTGGAGCTACTTACACATTTTGGATAAATAATGGAATGAATTCAGGAATGAGTAGATTCGTTGCTCAGCAGTGCGAAAGTGGAAGTGGAGAGATTAGAACAGGAAGAAGTAGAGAGCTGGAGCAAGACAGAGATAGCGAGGCAGTTATTGTTTTGAATGGATATATAATTAGTCGCGAGTTAAAAGAAGAGGTTATTAGTTATCTAGAGAGCAGGAATCCTAGTATGACTAGTAATTTGCAGACAAAGTTTAATGCACAAAATATTGATATTGAGTTTCAGATTAGTCTGTTGGATTATTTGTATGGAGCTAGCGGCTTTTTCAATACGCCACGAAATGCTATCTTAGGCGAGAAGGTATTGAAAGAACTTCTTGTTGATGATGCAACGTTGAGTGCTGATCTAAGTGCTACAGCTGTTCAGAGGGTACGCGTATTAAGTAATACTATGGCTGATACTTTACAGAGTCGTTTGAATTCTGGCAGAATAGATGTTGCGTTTCAGGAGAGTTTGATTGACTTCTTGTTCGATAAACCCGGAGGAGGGTTAGTTAGTATTTTTGGCGCACAACGCGACCCTGGTTTAGCTATGAACATCTTTCGAGAGCTGAAAGCGAATATAGTTAGCGGTATCCAACCAACTATTGTCAGTGATATTCAGCCTTCTCTTGCGACACCACCACCAACACAATTCGAGATCTCACTCTCTGGCTTCTGCAGCGGAACACGCATTGATTTATCATGGGCTAGTATTAATTCAGCTAGTGGATATAATGTTATAGAGAATAATCAAGTTGTGAAGTTTGTTGAGCAACCACGTGATGTAGTTATCGGGCAGACCTTGCTGTCAACTAGTTTTGAAGCCTCTGCAGGGAGTCATACCTATTACATTGACAGCGGTGATGAAGGATTAGACGCGAATAGCAATAGCGTTAGTGTTACATGTGGTGGAGTTGAAGGATCAACAACACCGCCTGCGCCTGCTGTTGTTGACGCAGGACAACTTGGATACACATGCAATGACCCTGCGGGAAGAGTATTCCCCACAAGAACAGATAATCGAGTCAGTCCTGCTCAACAAAAGGAATCTAACCCACTCTCATACGACTTAATAAAAAAGGAGAAGAATACAGTAACTGGGAATCAAAAAGAGGGATATGTTAAACAAAAAGATATTTGTAATCCTAATTATTATCCAGATCGTTATCTGAAAGCATATTACTGTACCGGAAATGTTTTAGACTATGAACTGCTTAAGTGTCCAAAGAACCATATTTGTATCAATGAAGATGATTTTGGTGTTTGTCAACGGTGTTTAAACTTCTGGTTGTTCGATTACCCATTTGGATGCAGAAAGAAACTAAGCTAAATTTTTTTAAATAGGATCTCTGATCTTCTTATTTTCTTGATAGCAAGTGGTTCTTTAAGGTTTTTGAATGTTATTTGAGTATTAATAGTTTCGGCTATTTTTTGTGCTGTTTCTGGAATAAACGGAGATAGTAGTATTGCAATATCTTTCAAGGCATTGCATAGTTCATAAAGAACTTTTTTGTCTTTTGTTTCCCATGGTTTTTTAGTTTGGATAAATCTATTACATCTATCGATGTAAGCAAAGATCTCTGCAAGAGCTTTATCAAATTCTAGCCTATCAAAATATTTTCTCAGATTTACTTGAGTTGTTATTGAAGACAGTGTTTTAACTCGTACTTTTTGTATACCGTATTTCTCCGCGAGGGTGGTGGTTCGAGCGACCAGATTCCCTAGTTTGTTTGCAAGCTCATTATTATATCGCTCTTTTAGTGTTTTTTCTGAGAAGTCGCCATCATCACCAAAAGGTGTTGATCTAAGAAGAAAATAACGTGCAGCATCAACGCCTGCATAACCAATAACTGTCTGGATGCTAATTGCATTACCTGCTGATTTTCCTATTTTCTCATTGTGGACAGTTAGAAAACCATGTGCGAATACTTTCTCTGGGAGTTCAATACCCGCTGATTTTAACATTGCAGGCCAGTAAACAACATGAAACCACAGAATATCCTTACCAATAATGTGAACATCTACTGGCCAGAATGTCCCGAATTGTTTCTTATCTTTCAGGAAGCCGATTCCCGAGAGATAATTAATAAGTGCGTCAAACCAAACATATGTAATATGTTTTTTATCAAAGGGGAGCGGAATTCCCCATGTAAATGATGTCCGTGATATACTAAAATCCTTCAGGCCTTCTTCTACACGATTGATTATTTCTTGTTTTCTATTTTTTGGAGATATAAATTCTGGGTTTTTCTCGTAGAGATCAAGGAGAAAAGACTGATATTTCGAAAGCCGAAAGAAATAAGATTCTTCTTTTAATGTTTCTAGTGGCTTTTTATGAATAGGACAGTGAGAACCTGGAGCTTCTATTTCTGTATAATAGGCCTCACATTCAGTACAATAGAATCCCTCATAGATTCCTTTGTAAATATCGTTGTTTGCATTGACTTTTTTTAAGATGTATTGAACAACTTCCGTATGGTCCAAGTCTGTGGTACGGATAAACCGGTCATAGGTTATATCGAGCGTCTGCCACGTTTTCTTGAACTCAGGAACAAGCGCATCAGTGAATTGTTCAGGTGTTTTTCCAGCTTTTTCTGCAGTTCGTGCTATCTTCTTTCCATGTTCATCAGTCCCTGTAAGGAAGAACACCCTATCACCAAGCAGTCTATGCCAGCGAGCGAGAGCATCAGCTGCAATTGTCGTATACGCATGCCCGAGATGAGGTATATCATTCGGATAATAAATCGGCGTCGTAAGGTAAAATTTTTTCGTTGTCATAACGATAAGAGAAAGATAAGGTATAAAAGGCTATTGCCAGATAAGAAAAAAAACAGGAAGGTACAAAAATAAGAAAAGCTCATGCAAGAGGGAGAGATACGTGAGCAATACACGCATTTAAATCCAAGATAAGATTTAAAAAGAGGTTTTGCTGGAATTGATTATGACACACGGATTATACCATCAAATAAGAGAGATCTGGAAAAGACCGACTCAAGAACTATTAGGAAAGCGGATGATTACTTGGCGCGCAGGAAATTCCATAGAGCGTGTTGAGAAGCCGCTAAGATTAGATCGCGCCAGAGCTTTAGGATACAAAGCAAAAAAAGGATTTGTTATACTAAGAGTAAGAATAAAACGAGGAGGGAGGAAGCGGGAGCGACAGGGTGTAAAAGGACGTGTATCACGAAAACAAACCTCTAGAAAAACATTGAAGATGAGCTATCAATGGGTCGCAGAGATACGTGCTGCCCGAAAATATCGAAATCTAGAGGTATTAAATTCATATTTTGTCGGAAAGGACGGGAAGCATTATTATTTTGAAATCATCATGGTTGATCCTTCACGACCCGAGATTAAACATGATAACGTCTTAAAATGGATCAGTAACAATAAGAATTCTATGCGGGCTGAAAGGGGTTTAACGTCAGCAGCAAAGAAGTCGCGCGGCTTGTTAAGCAAGAGTCATAATCTTAAAGTAAGGCCAAGTTTACGTGCGTGGCATCGCCAAGGAAAGTAGTTCCAAGATCAATATTCTTTTAAAGAAAGGATACAAAAAAGAAGAATGAAAAGAGACGGAAAGACAGTATTCCCAAAAATAATCACGTTCGTATTACTGGCACTCTCAATTATTCTAATCATAACTAGCATCTTCTTTTACAATATACTATTTCCTCAAACAACAGCAGAAAAAAACAGCCGCCCAGGTACCTTCAAAGGAGACATAGTCAAAAGTACAATTGTCCAAAATCAGAGTATAAATAAAGATGAAAGTATAAATATAATCTCAAACACACTATTACCCATATGAAAGATTTTTTCGTGCAAGATAAGCTTCACGTTGTTGTTTTACTCTAGGACAGTTTTGATTGAAACAGAATTCCCAGGGGCGTCTTCCTCTCCGGATTGCTAGAAGAGTCGGGAAAGTGCATACTGAACATTGTTTCTCTGATCTTTTTATAAGCGCATTTGGTGGAAGTGAGTATGTCTGCGTACAGTTCGGGTAGTTTGAGCAGGCAATGAAAGAGCGGTTTGTTTTTTTCGAGTAGAGAATACGAAGATTTCCTACCTTACAAGTTGGACAAGGCATTATAGTTAAATTGTTTCTTTGTTCTTCACGAAGATGTTCTATCCCGCTCAGGATGTGCTTACCAATCTCTCGCTCATGTACCTTAAATTCTTTTGCGATATCACGAATAAGACGTTTTGCTTTTTCAATTACTTCCTGTTCTTTTTTTTCGTAGTCAGTTGTCGCAAGTTGTATCTTTTCCAGCTCATCTTCAAGTTGGCGCGTCAAGTTCTCATCAATAATTATCGGAGAATATGTCTCGAGTGATTCAACAAGTCGAAGGCCAAGCGATGTTGCCTTAATTGAGGTACCATCAAGATAACCACGTTCGAAAAGTGTATCGATAATCATTGAACGTGTCGTTTTTGTTCCAAGGTTTTTTTTCTCAAGCGTCGTAATAAGTGAAGCGGGAGTATAGCGCTTAGGCGGTTGAGTCTCTTTCTCAACGATCTTTATTTCATCTATTGCAATAGAACCCTGAAGTTCTGGGATATCTTTCTCTTCAAATACTGTTGGATAAACCAAAGCCCAACCTTTCTCAAGGATTTTAAGACCAGATGCACGAAAAGTTAGTTCGGGATTATTCTTTGCGGTAATTATCGTTTTTCGATTAGTTACTTTTGCATCCGGAGAGAAAAGAGCAATAAATCTTTTCACAATGAGATCATAAACTCTCTGATCAGGCTCCTTCAGTTTTCCATACTCACCAGTAGGATAAATTGAGGGATGAGCAGGATCTGACTTTTTTCCCTCGATTGGCTTTTTTCGAATCGCATACTTTACTTCCTCATAATGTCGCTCGAGTGCCTTGAGTATTTTTTTTGGTTCTATAGAAGAAGGTATCTTTTGTGAAGATGTCCTAGGATAAGAAATGAGACTATCAAGATAGAGACGTTGAGCAATAGCAAGTGTCTGCGAGGGATTTATTTTGTAAAGACGATAAACCTCACGTTGAAGCGTCGTAAGATCAAAAGGATGTGGCGGTAGGATATTCTCTTCACTATCTTTGGTTACCGCGATTCCTTCCTTGATATCTCTAAATTTTTCTAAATCGTTTTTGTCAAAGAGATCTTCAGGATGCTTATATTCGAAGTTGTTGACAAGTGCGAAAACCTGCCAGAATGGTTCTGGTTTAAAATTCTCGATTTCACGTTCTTTGTCAACAATTATTTTCAATGTAGGGCCTTGGACACGACCGATAGAAAGGATCTTGAATGAGCCGATTGTTTTAAGTGATGCCATTAAGGCGCGAGAGAGATTAATACCATAGAGCCAGTCTAGAATATGACGGGCTTCTCCTGCATACGCTTGACCCCAAGCAGGAGTCGGAAGAGGATTTTCATATGCGTGCTCAAGTTCCAATTTTGTAAGAGTAGAGAATTTCATTCTTCTTGCACTAGTTTGATGACAGATGAAACGGAGAACGTTCCAACCAATGACCTCTCCCTCATTATCATAATCTGTTGCAATAACAATTTCGCTCGTTCTCCGCGCAAGTTTTTTTAGAAGATCAAAGTACTTTTTCGTAAATGCAGAAGTATCTTTTTCATATGAGGGACGCCATTCTAATTCAAAGATAGGCCAACCTTGTTGGCCTTGCTTATAGGTTAACCCGAAGAGATGTCCGACAGCAGACGCAATAAGAATTGTCTTATTGTCCCGTGCAACCTCAAAATAAGAGACACCGCGATCAGTATACTTTCTCGCGCGCCCGAGAGCGAAGGCTATTTTTTGCGCTGCTTGAGGTTTTTCTGTTATGACAAGAATAGTATTAGTATTCGGGCGCTCTATTTTTGTAGGATCAGACGTTGTCTTCCTAGTTTTTATCTTCTTTGGCAGTTTTTCAGAAGATGTTTCCTCGAGTCTATCGGCAGGAATCGGTCTTCCCGGAGACTCTATTGTCGTTAGTTCCGCAAGTGTTGGTTTTTGTTTTACTTCTTTTTCTACAGTTTGTTTAAAGTCCTTGACAGGAATAAAGTCTTTTACAGCCATTTCTCAAGTAAAAATAAAGAGTTTTTAAAGTATATAGTACTTTGGATCCATCAGATCTCAATGACACGACCCTCTCTTCCGACATTAATGACCCGTGTTCCCTCAATATTCTCTTCAACACCTGCTGCCTCGTGGATATGACCATGGATAAGAATATCCGGTTTGAATTGTTTAATTGCTCTTCGAATTGCCTCACTCCCCGGAATGCCAGAGAATTCCGAAACGCTCCCTGCAGGATGCATGTGAGTCACCATAATCTTTTTTTCAATGCCCTGAAGATCTGCATGTGCTCGCTCAAGTGTCTTAAAGAGTTCTTTTTCTGTTATTCTCCCAGGACCAAGATCTGCACCACCAGCACCAAAAAATCCAATATTCTCATATTTAACCGCATACCCATGAATATTTTTCACACCATAAAGTGCAGCAAGAAAGTCTGTTGTCGCGAAGGAATCGTGATTCCCCGGAATAATTAGAAGAGGTTTGTTTCTATCCTTAAAGGGTTTTATAATATCCTTCGTTTCTGTCCAAGCAGTAATATCGCCGCATAAAACAACAAGATTAACCTTCTCTTTCTCAGCTTTCATCGCGAGTTTTTTCGCAAGCGTTGAATCACCATGAATATCCGAAGCTGCAAGTATCTTAAACCCTTTTCCTGTTTTTGTCATTGTTCCTTGAGTATAGAGCTACTTATAATATTTTGGTTTTTTAATTCTAACAATAATTTTATAATATAATCTTTTTTAGAGAAGAGATGGGTAAGCGAAAACATCACCGAATTGGTCTTGTTGTGTTTGTTGTTTTGTTATTGATAATTACAATTATCATTCTCTTATATACTTACCTGCATTTTTTACCTAATAAATCTTCGAAAAAAGGCGGTCGCGTTTTAGAGAATCCAGTTAAGGGTTTGAGTGACGAGGAAGGAGTTGCTTTGTTTAATGAAGAATTTGTGTTGTATTTGTTATACAGCATTAGTGCTCAGAAGCTACATAATCCTCCCTTGAGTGATAGTACACCGAAGATTGAGATTCTTGTTGATAATAATTCATATACTGCAGAGATTATCGAAGGTACGATTCGTGTGCAGCGCGGTAGTTTTTCTGAGAAAGATATTATCATTCGGACAAGCGCTAGGGAGGTAGTTCGGATGTTGCGTGATCGCGAGTATGTTGTCAAATCGTTCAAGGATGGAGGTTCTAGTATAGATCTTGCCGAGGATAAACCAACGTTATTATCCAAGGGTTATTGGAAGATTTATGATTCCTTAACTTAGAGTAGTCAAAATTCTCCTTTTATTTGCTACTCTAGCGGGTAACATAAATAGGGAAAGATTTAAAAATCTGATATTGTGGGTCTAATATATAGATTGCACTATATAGGTTAAAACCATGGATGAAACACGAGACAATTTCGACATCTTTTTTAGGCGAAAGCCTGCGATGATGTTGGTTGCATTAAAAAGGATCGCGAGAGTACGTTATGGAAGTGTTCTTGCAAAAGAAGTAGATTGTACGTACAGTCATGCGGTCAAAATTCTGCAAAGCCTAGAGCGTTTAGGACTGGTAATGTTCGAGAAGAAGGGAAGGATAAAGTTAATTAAACTAACAAAAAAAGGGCAAGAAGTCGCTGAGAATATCGAGAATATTAAAAAGGCGATTAGTTAAATCTTTTTTCGCGGAAGGGATGTCTGTACATCATGTGTCGTTGTAATCTAGTGTTTTCCAGGTTTTCTACCTTGGTCATAAAATTATGAATGCCCTCGATGTGTGATATATTAGCTTTGATAAGAATACCCCGAAGTGTTGAATCGATGTGACATCCTAGCTCTTGTAGGATTGGTTTGATTGTTTCATAGAGTTTTTTTCCTCTTCTGTCAAGATCAGTAAGGATACAAATCTTTTCTTTTTTGTTTATCTTAGAGACAATTTGTTCTATTCTCTCTCTAAGAGGAACAGCTGTTTTGTGAATCGTATATACCTTTCCGAAACCAAAAAAATGAAGCGCATCTCGATCTTTTTCCCCTTCAACGAGAATAGTATAATCTTTAAAAGATTCGATTTCTTTTTTGAGTTGTTGATTGAATTTCATGAGGTTGAATGGCCCCGAGGGGATTTGAACCCCCGACACCTGGATTAAGAGTCCAGTGCTCTACCAGACTGAGCTACGGAGCCTTTCAAGAAGAAATCGAGAATTATTTAAAAATCTATGTTATGTCTCTTGACGAATGATCAAAAGAAAAGTTTCTGCAACAAAGAAGAGAAACTAGAAATACTTTTAAAGCTCTCATAGTTGATAATCTCAACATGATAGTAATGAATATTCACCTCGAAACGTTTGATGAAGAAAGTTTTAGAAGAGTAGAAGAACTAGCTAAAAAAGGTCCTATCGCTGTTTCTATCACTCCCAGTCACATTACTAGGATAAAAGACTATCAAGTAACAAGATTAAAAGAAATACTTTCGAGAGAAGGTTATGTACTAGGACAACAAGGACTTAATCACAAATGTACTAAATGTCAGGATTATCACTTCGAAGAAAAAGATAACAAGATAGTAAGGCCAGGAATAGACCCGTGGCATGAGAACTACTGTTTATGGTTCGGTCAAATTTCCTCAAAAGATCAAAAAAGATTTATGAATGAAGGCAGAAAAAAGCTTAAAGCATTATTAGGTATCGAGCCACAGCTTTATGTTCCGCCCAATCATTATTTCGATATAAACACTGTTAAAATAGCTTCTAAAATGGGTTACAAGTGGCTTACAGATAGAGCTCTTTTGCCCCTTAAACCATATAGTTTAGAGGGCCTTATAATTGTTCCAGAAGGTGAGCCAGAGATAGGGGCCGATCAAGTTTATATTCATGCAGACAGGTGGAGAGGAGACTTGGATTCTGTAGTCAGTAAGGGATTTAGTTCACTTAATGAAATCAAACCAGAAAAAAATGATAAAGAAAAACTGGATGAAAATAGGATGAAAAAAATAGTCGGAAAGATGGCTAGAGATTTACATAAAGGTTATGGTATGCCAAAGAATAGTGCGGAAAAAGCAGCACAAATGCTATACGAAATAATATACCTAGATTGATCTAATGAATAAAGTCAACGATAAACCCGCCAAGTATGACCACATTTAGTACACTTATAGAATTTTGTTTCAGATTCGTCTGCAGCACGGGTTTGTCGCGTCCAGAAATAACAATTCTTGTTTTTACAGACAGGACATCTCATCTCAATAATAGGATAGATATTTTCTCCCTCCTCGATAACAGCAATAGTTTCTGCCTTCCCAATTTTTTCCGATGCTTTTATTTTCAGTTTTTTTTGCGATCGATGACCACACCGCGCACATACCGCTTTTTCATTTTTTACAATGAGCATACCACCGCATTTTTCACAAAATTCCATGTTCTTCTAAGAAAATAACATAGCAAGCGCTTATTTATACTTTTGGAATACTCCGAAAGTAGTACTCTCTAAGTACAGAATCCGCGTTGAGCATCCTCACGAAATGGTTCGAAGAATATCAGTTTTAGCCAGCCGAGTAGAGGTATTCTAAAGACCGCTTTCCCCATAATCCTTTCCTCAGAAATGTTTGTCTCATCAATATTCTGATTGTTATTAGTACGTGTGAGTTGCTGGGCGTTGTTATCCCCCTTTGTCGCAATCGGATCTCTAGTAATAATCCGATGAATGATCGGATGTCGTGCTTTTGCGTCAGGATTTGCAGTAAAGACGATAACGTCCCCAACCTTATACGGTGATCTTCCCCATACCGCAATAATATCCCCCTTCGTAAAACCGTTCCGTAAAGGAAAGGTAATAAACTCCCCCTCAGAAATGTCGTTCGTTTTGTACCAGGCAGCGTTCTTTGTCCACCACGCTTTAAGATCTGATTCATGATACATAGAGCAGGATTCCACGACAACAAGCGGTAAAGGACTTGCCGTAATAAAAGAAAGTGTCGGGAAAAAGACAAAACGTATAAAGATGAGAATAAGAATGAGCGAGACAAGCCAAGAATGCCAGCTGTCTTCTTTAAGGTAGTTCCAGAATTTTTTTATTAAATCTTTTAGTGACATTAGATAGTATTGAATTAGATATTTATAAACTGTCGTACCGCGAACCTAAATGGGGCTGCCGGGATTCGCACCCGGGTCGCAAACCCCCGAAGCTTGAAGGTTAACTAAACTACCCCACAGCCCCATGCATGCGCTGACCGGGAGTTGAACCCGGGCGATCACCTTGGGAAGGTGACATCATACCGTTAGATCATCAGCGCCAAAACACGAATGATCGTCAGTTTTAAATAACTTCGGATGTAATAGAATTGCTATTCACACGATGGTGCCTTTTCATGTACGAGATCATCCACAGACCGTTCCAAAAACGAGCGCTGATCTAGAATATCTTATCACGAATTACAGCCCACGTTTTTTTGATGAACTCTGTCGAAGAGGAAGCAAGTTACTACGAATACTTGTACGGGACTCGATTGTTATCGATAAATACAAAACGCTTAGTTCATTAGCTAAGAACCCTAAGCAGGTACTTCATCTCAGTAATCACCGTAGTCAGTATGACCCCTTCCAACAACTATACACGTTTTGGAAGTACAATGTACCAATACCTAGAATTGCAGCAAGTAACCATGCACTTCTGCCAGGGATTGAAAAAATCTGGAGGCTCTGCGGCGCATTTGAAATCCCACCTGTTCGGAAAGATATTAATGCTTTGCGCTCTCTATATCACGTTTTTGATCGATTGGTCAAGACAGGAGAAAGTATTCTCATGTATCCAGAAGGTAGCAGGAGTACCGACGGTTCATTAAAAAAATTTCAAAGAGGAGGAATTCGTATTATATATAGTGCAGCACGAGAGCATGGAAAAGAGATGATCGTTGTCCCACATTATATTGCTTATGATCATCCAATCGAGGAAAAGTATTTTCCTTATTTATTTCCCGAACTATTCCCTACAAAAAAGATAAAGCAACTTTCCACAGCACAACGGCAGCGTGTTGAGTTGTACGCGTTTGCAAACCGGTTTGTTCAGGGTCTTATTGCTCCTAGAGGTGTTGTACTCCATACGATCGGAGAAGCTTTCTCGCTAAACGAATGTAAAGATGGAGGAGCAGTATGTAAACGTGCGTACAATGCAATTAACGTAATGAGACAAAACTATAAAGGAAGATTAGAATATTGGCCATAAAGACATAGTAGGTTTTATAAACGAATTGTTTTTTAGAATGAGAAGATCGTGTAGCTCAGCCCGGTTAGAGCACTGCTCTGATAAGGCAGGGGTCCCCGGTTCAAATCCGGGCACGATCATGACCTTTCTTATCTTTCCTAAAATCAAGCGCGAGTGAGTTAATGCAATAACGTTTACCACCATCATGAAAGAGATGACCAAGGTGACTACCGCATTGTTTGCAAAGTACCTCTGTTCGAATCATGCCATGCGAATAATCCGGTTTTATCGTTAGGTTCCCTTTGTGAGAAGAAAAGAAACTAGGCCAACCACTACCAGAATCAAATTTTTCCGCAGAAGAAAAGAGCATCGCACCACACGCAGCACACCTATAGTTACCTTGCTCTTTGTTAAAGAGAAGTTTCCCTGAAAACGCAGGCTCTGTCGCTTTCTGTCTCAGAACCGCGTACTGTTCAGGAGAGAGTTTGTTCTTAAAGGAGTTTTCAGAGATCTTTCTTTTCATCAACTAGTGATTGTTAAACTCAACAAAGAGTTTATCATCTGAGATCAGATAGCGTTTCAGAGGAAGATTAACAGGAATTGAGTTTACATATACCTTCTTGTCACCTATCGCTTTTATCTCATAACCCGACTCAAGTTTCGAGACAAAGATATCATCAACTGACACGAGCCCAGGCGTTATTAATTCGTAGATTATCTTATTACCTAGACGTTTGACAGTTGTTTTTGCTTTTTCTTTCGGTAGCTGAGCGATACGCTCAAGTTGTTCTTCAGAAATCCTCCGTTGCTGAGGTTGATGCTTCGGTGGCGAATTGGTACGAGATGGTAGTTGACTCGTAATCTTTATTCGGACGCCATTAGGAAGCGTTGTTATCTCTGCATTAGCATTATTAAGCTCGCGTTCCATCTCTTTCATTTGTTGTTTAAATTGTTTATCAAATGATTTCATAATCCCATTGACAAGTGCACTGAATATCCTATCCGAAATTCCGAATCCTTCCGGAAGAGCAATCCCCTCCTCAGAAGGAAAAGAATCGTTTCTCCCAAGGAGACCATAATCGCGTTGTTCTTTTTGATGATCAACTATGATGTTTCCGCAATAAGGGCAGAAGTTGTAGTTCTGATTTGATGATTCTCCACACTGATCACATCTACGCTTGTCTTTCTTATTGAAAAGCATCGGGAAACAAGGAAAGCAGTACTTTTAAACTTTCCGTCGATCTCACGCCATGATCATCATACCGATTTATTCTTCAAGAGTATCCGAAACCAACCTATCTCTGCACGAATTGTCCTGAATGGGTGTGCGATATGAACATGCATCGGAGGAAGACGTTCGACCCTGCGAACCTCTTTTACTTTGGGGAGGAAGATAAGTGCGACACCAAGTCGAAGAAGTGAAGCGAGAATAAAAACGAGAAAGAACTTGTTAAGCGAGAGTGTATCTGAAGGAAGGACAGAAAGAAGATAACCGCCAAGAATAGCACCAAGAAAACTACCAACGCCAATAAGAACATTCGTATAAGCGATACAGCTACCGCGTTTTTCCGGAGAAACAGCATCATAGGTAAAGTTCGTTGATGCAATAACAAATGCAGCGTTCGCAATACCAGCAATAAGCTGTGGTATAACAATCAGATAGATTGGATTCTCAGATATAAGCCATAGAAGCGGTGTAAAAATAAAACAAACATTTGCAATAACGAGAAGGCGTGCATTACCATATCTATCTGAGAATTTACCAGCAAGTGGTGTAAAAAGTAAGTAAAAAAGTGAAGAACTCATCGCAACGAGTGTATAAAGTAAGTAGTTCTGATTATAACCAAGTTCTTGGAGCATATAGACAGCAAAAAATGGTGAAGCGACCATAATCGCAAATTCAAAAAATGCCAGATAAACAGAAAACTTCCCGTAATTATCAAAACGTTTTATAAACTGCCAGAATGAAAAATAGTTTGAGCGATGGATCTTCAATGGCGGAGCATAGTGTTTCCGAAAACTCGCAAACGATAACAAGCGAAAGAGAAATGCGAAAATAAATAAGAGAAAAAAACCTAGCATAATCTCTTTTTGTCCGAAGAAATCCAGGATAAACGCGCCAACAAGAAAGGTCACGAGGCTTACAATACCAGTGACAACATTTCGTTTGCTGAAATAGCGACCCCGATCTTTCTCAGGAACAAGATCACCCATCCAAGAGTACCAAGCAGGAAATGCGAATCCATTAAAGATACCAAGGAGCGCATAGGCAATGATAAGAAGATAGACAAACGAGAGATTTTTTGTTTTTATGTATGCTAAGATCGCTATTGCTGCGAGTGCAAGCCACATAATTGCATTGAAGAAGACAAAGGCAAGTACTATTTTTTTCCGTGGATTTTTTACCATAAGATAACTTCCACGAAGTTGCGCGAATGGCGAAGCGAGTGCGGTAATCGCACTAAGAAAACCGATATGGATCGGTTGTGCACCGAGTGCATCAGCAAAGGGTGTCATGTAAGAATCACCAACTCCTGTTGTAACGCTAGCAGCAGCGCCCTCATTCATACTGCGTTTTAGTGTTTTTTGTTTTTCATGGACTACTTTCAAGGTTTTTCCTCGAACGTCTGCTTCAACCTCTTTTATGTCAAGAATCTTTTTAGCAGGATTCTGCATAGCCTGTTTTGTACAACTTTCTTAATAAACATTACTACCCAATTTTTTTACTCTTTTTAGGAAGTGCTTCTCTCATTGTCGCGTGTATCATCTCGACAAATCTTTCAAATTGACCAACATGCTCCAAATTAATTATCCTAAATCCCCTAATGTCTCTAATTCTTCTTATTCTATATACATGATCTCCAATTTTTATAACATCCCCAGAAAATCTGTCAGAGGAGGAGGATAAATAAGCAGAATTAGCTCTCAATTGACTAAAGGAACGACCTAATAAATTGCATGCTGTTGTAATTCCTTTTTGTATTCTTTCTGAGAGATAAAGAATACCCTCTCCTCTTTGAGTTGTGATTATGAAAGGATGTTTAGCTTTTTCTAGTCTAGCTTTCATTTCTTCATATCTTGGAATCAGTATCGAGGGATCTGTTAATCCTGCTTCCTCTTGGTACATTATGGCACGTTCAGCATGAAGAGTTGCTCGTTGCTCAGCTTCGGCAAGTCTTCTTCTCACTTCAGTTAGCTCTCTTTGATGAAGCTCTTCAAGTCCACGAAATCTCGCTTCCAATCCTCCAATAGCATCTAGACAGCGTTTACTCTCATCATAAACCATTCGTTGATAGGAAGGTGTTGACTGAATAAGCATATCAAAACAGCTCGCAGTCGTTCTCGTAAGATACGTTACAACACCCCTCAGAAGACCTCGATAATCCATTATATTTCTTGACAACCGAAATATTTAAATAGTATTGTATACACGTTTTGTGTATACAATAAAGATATATAACAATGAAAGATATATTTGATGCAAAGATCATGTGCGAACAGTGTGATGTACAAATGAAACCAACCAATATCGAGAAGTCCGGTTTTCATTTACGAGCAATGCACTGTCCACGCTGCAATGATAAAATTATTCATCCAGGAGATTTACACGATTTAGAACAATATAACGGTTTACGACAGAAAACGTTCAATGTAAAATTACGCATGGTGGGAAACAGCCACGCCATTAGTATCCCAAAAGAGATTGTTGATTTTATCAATGAAACACATCAACGCATGCATAAACAAATGAGCGACATGGTACGTCTAGGATTCGAGGATTTCGGAAAATTAAGCATTAGTTTCTTCAATGATCCTCAAAGGAGGGAGCGCGAATGGTAAAGAACACAGGGATTAAACTAAAGGTAGTTGAGTCATTACAAGACGATGTATACAAAGGAGTTGCTAGAATTGACCCCCAGATCATGCGATCTATAGGTTTAATGAGAGGCGATATCATCACAATCCAAGGCGGGCGAGAAACACAGGCCATTGTTGACCGTGCATATCCTGCTGATGTCGGCGAGAGTATTATTCGTATCGATGGCCTGATCAGAAAAAATGCGCGGATTGGTGTTGGTGAGAACGTTATTGTTAAGAAAGCGAATAGCAAACCAGCAACAAAGGTCGTTATAGCACCCGCACAGCAAGGGATTATGGTGCAAGGTGATCCCGAAATGTTAAAGCAAGGTTTGTTAGGAAGACCAGTCACAAAGGGAGATATCATCTCATTAGGAGGAGTGCATCGTCGGAGAGAAAGTCTAAATGAAGGTTTCCCTGATTTCTTTGGCGATCTCCATGATTTGTTCGGCGGGCATCTTGCATTCCCTGGTTTCCAACATCTAAGATTCATCGTTGTTTCAACAACACCAAATCAGCAGTGTTTTATCAATGAAGACAGTGAAATAATGCTGAATCCGAAGGCTGTGGATATATCTGAAGATGCAGTACTAGAGATTACATACGAAGATATTGGCGGTTTAAAGGACGAGATTAAGAAAATACGCGAAATGGTCGAACTTCCGTTGAAACATCCTGAGATCTTTGAACGACTTGGCATCGATGCGCCAAAGGGAGTTCTGTTACACGGTCCGCCAGGAACAGGAAAGACACTCCTCGCAAAAGCGGTAGCGAATGAATCAGACGCGAATTTTATTCTGTTAAATGGTCCTGAAGTCATGAGTAAATTCTACGGAGAATCTGAAAAGAAGATTAGAGACATCTTTGAAGAAGCAGAAAAGCATGCACCTTCTATTGTATTCTTTGATGAAATTGATGCGATTGCGCCAAAGCGAGAAGAGGTACAAGGAGAAGTCGAAAGAAGGGTAGTAAGTCAGTTGTTAACAATGATGGATGGTCTAAAATCAAGAGGAAAAGTTGTTGTAATTGGAGCGACGAATAGAGTTAATTCTTTAGATCCTGCATTACGAAGACCAGGAAGATTCGATCGAGAGATTGAGATTTCTGTACCTGGAAAGGAAGCACGTTTAGATATCCTAAAGATTCATACGCGAAACATGCCCTTGGCGAAGAATATCAGTCTCATTATACTCGCGGGAAAGACACACGGTTTCGTAGGTGCTGATCTATCAGCGTTAACAAAAGAGGCTGCTATGAATGTTTTGCGGAAGATGCTGCCAGAGCTAAAGCTGGACAGTGAAGAACCAATACCAAAAGAAGTCTTAGAAAAAGCTATTGTCCGCGTTGAAGATTTTGAAGATGCATTGAAGGTTGTACGACCTAGTGCAATGAGAGAAGTCTTTGTTGAAACACCGAATGTCTCCTGGGAAGATGTTGGTGGTCTAGAAAAGACAAAGCAAGAATTGAAGGAGGCTGTTGAATGGCCGATTACGAATCCCGAAAGCTTTAAAAGACTCGGTATCAGAGCACCGCGAGGAATCTTATTATACGGACCTCCAGGAACAGGGAAGACCCTATTAGCGAAAGCAGTTGCAAAGGAATCTGAGGCAAATTTCATTCATATCAAAGGACCCTCGCTCCTAAGTATGTGGGTTGGAAAATCAGAAGAAGGTGTTCGAAAGGTCTTTGAGCGCGCGCGGCAGGTTGCACCTTCTATTGTGTTCTTTGATGAAATCGATGCACTCGCAGGAAAACGAGGGTTAGAAGCAGGAACAAAGGTAACTGAACGTGTTTTGAATCAGCTATTAGCAGAAATTGATGGTCTTGAAGACTTAAAAGATGTAACAATCATCGGCGCAACAAATCGACCAGATATGTTAGACCCTGCTATCTTAAGACCAGGAAGATTCGACCGTGTTATCTTAGTCGATGTACCAGATGAAACAAGTCGTCAAAAAATCTTAGAGATCCATACCAAGAAGACACCATTGAAAGATGACGTTGACATTCATGAACTCGTAAAGCTAACCGATGGCTTCGTTGGCGCTGATCTAGAATCATTAGTACGTGAAGCTGCGCTGAATGCACTACGAAAAGATCACAACGCAAGTATGGTAACCTTTAACGACTTCGAAGAAGCACTCAAGCGAGTAAGACCATCGGTATCACGCGACACTGCGCAACGATACAAAAAGATTGAAGAGTATTATCTAAAGCAAGCAAAAGCAGGACTAGAAAACACAAGCCCAGTCTATGCAGGATAAAAGAGTTCTCAAACAATATTCTACAGAACAAACATATTTGTATGAATAGTCTCTGCCATAAAAAAAGCCTTATTTGACACAACACTAGCATGTTTGTTCTTATAAATAAATGAAGCGCTTGCATAGGGCAGTTCATATCGACCAATAACATGAAGGGGAGTATAGATAATATAAGAATATATACGTACTTCTCCAGCATTAAGTTTTTCTATGTTCCAGGTAAGTCTCTTCGCGTTCTGATCAACCTCATCAGGCATTCTCCCAAACTGTTCATAGAGCCTTGCCGCAGATGGCAAGCGGTCAATTATTCGCACATGCTCAAGATCTTTCTGTGCTTTCACACTAAGTTTAACCTTGAATGCGAAATGGCCGCTTTTTGTTTTTATGAATGATACATTCTTATGTAAAGTCATTGGTGTACGGGTACAGACTCTAACAGCAAACGCTCCAAGGATAATTATCGCAAGAATAATCGTTGGAAGAGTATAGTTTGAAGTAGTTGACACGATCATTGATTCACCTGGGTTGAGCAATAATCGCCAGCGATAAGTAACAAACAGTCCTTCCCGTTCTATCCCGTAAGGCATTGGTTCCTCAAGAGTAAGAAAACGAGATAGAATATCCTTTCTTATCTCTACAGTTTCTACAATCGGTGTATTTCCATCGTTCGTTTTTTTAACACTCGTTCTTCGCATAATAATCCCATCAGAAAAACGCTCAACACGAATGCCTTCCCGCTCCCGATAATCAAGAGACATATCAAACTCCACTTCTTTGTTATCGAGAATGATCGCAGCTGTCGCAGGATAAGATCCTGCTGCAATACCTCGCATTCTCTCTCGGTCAAGAGGAAGCGAAATATCTCTTATCTCAGAAGGGCCAAGTGTTAGTCTTTCTCCCTTGTCAAAGAATCGCGAGGTAAGTCGTACACTCAAATTTTCTAGAGGAATATTCTCCTTGTTCTGTATGCGCACAGTTATTGCTGTATCCTCAGGATTTATTGGCTCTGCCGTTATCTCAAAGATTTCCTGAAGTGAAACGAGCTTGATAAGAAGCGTGTCTTTCGTAATCCCGGCATTCTGACCTCGTAGTTGGTACTCGAATTGATAGAAGCCTCGAGATTTTCGCACCTCTTTGTTCGGATTTGCTGTTACTTCAAGTATTGTCTTCCCTGGTGGAAGATCAAACGTCCCTCTGGGAGTCATCGAGAAGCCGACGAAAGAATAGATCTCAAAAGTGTCTTGCTTCCCAAGATTGTTGATACTAAATTCAAAGACCGCAGGATTACTAAGTTCTGATATCACAATACTATTCTCTGCCTTTTTTTCTATCTCGACTCCTTGAGCGCTGGTAACATCCAGAACGAGCAAGAAGAGTAAAAACATACAAGAAAGGAAGAAAAATACCGAAATCAACACTCTTTCCATCGTCTTACTCAAGAGGAGTGTTATATAAATATTTGTGTGTTATTTTTCGCGTTAAAAGAAAAAGTTATCTCCTGCCTGTAAGTTCCAGAAAAGCCTTCATTTCTTCTTTGATCGTTTTGACATCCGAAGCTGTTTTAAGCTTCGATTCCATAATCCGTGAGGGTATAATATATTTGTTGTACGCATCTCTCAGAAAGCGCGCATAAGGTGAGGTCTCCCATTTCCCTTCAGGATCTTTTACAAGCGTTCCTTTAATATCAACAGAAATATCTCCCCGATTCATCTTTTTCTTCACACCATCAATCTCAACCTCAACATCAGTCAAGTTTTTTATCTCAAATTTTAGTCTCATCTCGATTGAGAAATAGTCAGAGATACGTTTAACAGCCTTCCATCCGATAAGAATATCGCGTTTGTTTGTACTCACTTTCTCGTTATATTGTTCCTCGTCAACACCATATTCCTCGTCACGAAACCATGAGTGTGCATAGTTATAAAATGCCGCAAAATCAAAGATCCCAGAATGGTCTACTTTCTCACGAATGATCATCTCTTTATCAGCCATTTTTCTCTTTGCTAGTATAGAGAAGATTCTATTTAAAGGTTATTGGGAACTAGAAGGGCGAGGTCGAATGTTAATAACAACGCCATTATTTTCTTTTGAGAGCTCTCGTTCTTGATGGCGCACCACGAAAGAAACACGCTGGGTTTCTCGAGGGACATAAATATTGGTAACAGTTATAAATCTCTTTGTACCGATAGAGTAATTTCCGATGGCAAAGGTTTTTACAATCTCTTCATTCGCTGAAAGATCAAGGAAGACATCCTTTGCTTCTTTTAACCCGTTATTCGCAATAATAACCTCAATATTCAAATAACGGCCTGTCTTGTTTGCTTTTACTCGTTCGATAACCAGATCACTCAATGCAGAATCACGGTAGAGCGTATTAATCTCCTCAATAATGTACTGATCTATTATTTGTCTACAGTCTGTAACCGGATAAATGATACTTGTTTTATTTGTGTTATGATTAAAACCCAAGGCATGAAGAATCTCGTGTGTTGCAACCTGAGGAGTCTTAC